>JBFYWS010000421.1:0-2641 GCA_041310935.1 Desulfobacteraceae bacterium
ACCTATAACCATGGCCTTCGCAGGATAGAGTGCAACCGGGGTTACGCGTATGACTGAAGCTCTCATCATGATGGGCGGGTTGGGACTGGCCGTCGGCCTTGTACTGGCGGTGGCGGCCAAGGTTTTCTATGTTTATGTCGACCCGCAGATCGAGGCGGTCGCCTCGGCTCTGCCCGGTGCGAACTGCGGCGGCTGCGGCCTGCCGGGATGTGCCGCCAACGCCGAGGCGATCGTCGCCGGCAAGGCCGCACCGAACTCCTGTGTCGCGGCCGGCCCGGAGGTGGCCGAGGCCATCGCCGCTCTTCTGGGCGTCGCGGTAATGGATGTGGAACCCGACATCGCGCGGCCGGGGTGTTATTTCGGGGTTGGTAAGGCCGACACCCGGTTCGTCTACCATGGTCTCGCTGATTGCCGCGCCGCCGCCATGCTGAGCGGCGGCATGAAGGTGTGCACCATTGGCTGTATCGGTCTCGGAACCTGCGCGAGCGCCTGCCCGTTCAACGCCATTCACATGGGCCCGGAAGGGCTTCCCGTCGTGGATTCGCAGCGTTGCACCGGCTGTGGGGTCTGTGAGCGCGTCTGCCCGAAGCATATCATCACCCTGTCCTCCGTTACCCGGCGCATCATGCGCGAATACACGGTGGAGGAGTGCACCACCCCCTGCCAGCGGGCTTGCCCGGCCGGGATCGACATCCGGGAATATGTCCGGCAGATCGCTCTCGGCGACTACCGCCGGGCGGTCCAGGTCATCAAGGAGCGCAATCCGTTCCCGGCGGTGATCGGCCGGATATGCCCGCGTCCCTGCGAGACGGAATGCCGGCGGCAGCTGGTCGACGAGCCGGTGGCCATTAATTACCTCAAGCGGTTCGCAGCGGATTTTGAAAAGCAGAGCGGCGACCGGGTCCAGCCGTACAAGGCGCCGCCCAGCGGCCGCAGGGTGGCCGTGGTCGGGGGCGGGATGGAGGGGTTGTCCACCGCCTTCTTTTCCGCCCGACTCGGTCACGCGGTGGCGGTCCTCGAGGCCACTCCCAAGCTCGGCGGGATGCTCAGAAACGCGATCGCCAGGGAGCGTCTGCCCGAGGAAGTTCTGGAGTGGGACATTCAGGGCATTCTCGATATGGGCGTCACCGCCGAGACCGAGAAGACGCTTGGGAAAGATTTCACGGTGGATTCCCTCCTTGAAGGCGGATACCAGGCCGTGTTTCTGGCGGCCGGCGGCTGGGACAGCCGGCTGGCGCGCGGGATGGCTGCCACGGTGGAATCCGTGATTCCGGGGACGTTTCTTCTGGTGGACCTGCTGCGGGCGGGTGCGGGTCTGCCGGTTTCGTTGCCCCCCGATTCGGAGGTCGTCATTTACGGCGGCGGCAAGCTGGCGCTGGATGCCGCCAAGCGCTGCCGGGATCTCGGTGCTCGGGCAGTGACGATTCTTTTCAGAGAGTCCCGGGACAAGAGCCCGCTGACGGACGTGGAGGTCGCCGCCGGCGGCTTCGATGGCGTGAGCATTCGCCACGCGGCGGCTATTCAGAAACTATTCGGCGAGGGCGGCCGGCTGACCGGCGTCGAGGTGCTGGAAAACGGCAAAGATCAGGCCTGCCGGCTGACCGCCCAGACCCTGATCCTGTCCGCCGGTCGCTTCCCGGAAATGATTTTCGTTCAATCCGGCGCGGCGTCGCCGGAGGAGCAGGTCGCGCCCGCCGCGGCGCTGGCATGGGAAGGGATTCTGCCCTACAAACAGCCGTGGTACCGTGATCAGTCAGGGCTCTACGCGGAGGGCGACGCGATCGCCGACTTCAGTGCCGCCATCAAAGCCATCGGAGCCGGCCGCAGAGCGGCGGCCTCCATCCATCAAGTGATGAGCGGCATCCCCCCACACCTCAGCGAGAAGGTGATCGACCCGAAGGCGCACATCCAGAACGTCAGCCGGGTTGATAGCATCAAGCTGTTCCCGCGGCAGATCATGCCGGTGTGCAGCGGAACAGAGCTGATGCGGTGCGGCGAACTCGAGCGCGGGTTCTCCGAGGACGCCGCGCGTAAGGAGGCCGGCCGCTGCCTGCAGTGCGGGCTGATCTGCTACCGGCAGGTCCCCTCCCAGAAACAAACCGAGGTCGCCGTACCCGCCTGACCGGAGGCATGCATCGAAAAGAGGCCTGCAGGGTTGGTCAGCGAGAAGGGCGTCGACAGTACACTTTTTAAAGTTTAATACCCCCCCATATCTTTGGGGATACCTGAGTTGAGCGATTCCAATCTTGGGTAACAGTGCTATTTTTGTTGATCCCCCTTCAGAGTGGTGTAAAGGTCGAACGCTTTGCTCGGCGTTTCATTGCTGTGAACAACGGCTTTGACCGCCTGGATCATGGCCACGGGTGCATCTGACTGAAAGATGTTGCGGCCCATATCCACGCCGGCGGCTCCCTGCTGCACTGCACGGTGCGCCATGGTCAGGGCGTCCTTCTCCGGGATTTTCTTGCCGCCGGCCATGACAATGGGAACCGGACATGAAGCCGTGACGGTTTCAAAACCCTCGTCCACGTAATAGGTTTTGACGTAATGGGCCCCGAGTTCGGCGCAGATCCGCGTCGCCAGCCGAAAATAGCGTGCGTCCCGGACCATCTCCTTTCCGACCGCCGTTACCGCCAGCGTC
>JBFYWS010000428.1:0-3852 GCA_041310935.1 Desulfobacteraceae bacterium
CCCAACCTGCCCACGCCGGCCGCAGCCCTCGTCTACCCCGGGCAGGTTCTCTGGGAAGGGACCAATGTCTCCGAGGGCCGCGGGACCACCCAGCCGTTTGAGCTGTTCGGGGCGCCCTACCTGCACCTTCCGAAACTTGAAGCAGAACTCGGACAGACACCCATCGCCGGCGCCGTGCTCCGGCCGACCGTGTTTGAGCCCACCTCCGGCAAGTGGCAGGGCCGGTGCTGCCGCGGGTTTCAAATCCACGTCACGGAGCCACAGCGCTACGCGCCGTACCGGACCACCCTGCGGCTGCTGCAGGCCATCATCCGCCATCACGCGACCGAGTTCGGCTGGCGGCCGCCGCCCTATGAGTACGAGCACGAGAAACTGCCCATCGATCTGCTGATCGGCGACGCGGCCGTGCGTCGCCGGATCGAGGCCCTGGAGCCGGTCGAGAGCATCGAAGCATCGTGGCAAAACGAACTGGAGGAGTTTCGCGAGATGCGACGGGAGTTTTTCCTTTACCCCGATTGAAGATCCCTGCAGCAAACTGCAGGGATCTTCAATTGTTAAGAAATGCGGTTTTTTTTTGATTCGCTCGCTTTCGCAGTTCAACAACCCAAAGAACTGAACCAACCCCATGAACCCAACCAACCCGAACTGGGTCAGAATGCGTTTTAAAAACAGCAAGGTCTGGGTGGCGGCGGATGCCGGGGGCCGGCCGCTCGAGACCGGCGGCCGCGCTCTGATCAAATATCAATTGGACCAGCCCCAGGAGTACCAGGTCCGGACGGAAAACCTGCGCCGTCTGGACGAGGCGGCCGCCGCCCCGGACGCGCCCGCGGCCAAGGCGCCCCGCCGGCCGACCCCGGCCGTCACGGACCTGCCGGAAGCGGGGGTCGTGCACATCTACACGGACGGGGCCTCGTCCGGGAACCCCGGCCCCTCCGGCATCGGCGTGGTGCTGATTTACGGCTCACAGCGCAAGGAAATCGGGGAATACATCGGCCACGCGACCAACAATATCGCCGAACTGCTGGCGATTCAGAAGGGGCTGGCGGCGGTGAAGAAGAAAAACCTGCCCGTCCGCGTCTATACGGACAGCAGCTACGCCCTCGGGGTGCTGACGCGGAACTGGAAAGCCAAGAAGAACCAGGAGTTGATCGCCGCCATCCGCAACGACATGGCGGCTTTCGAGAATCTCAGGCTCATCAAGGTGGAGGGACACAAAGGGGTGGTGGAGAACGAGCACGCCGACCGGCTGGCCGTGGCGGCCACCAAAGCGGCGCTGTAACGGAACTGGTCCAAACCCCCGAAGCCCGCTGGCGGCGCTGCAAGCGCTTTGCCTGGGCCGTGAGGTGCGTTTTGGAACCAGTTTGAGGAGCCAGGGCCCGACCCCGGAGCGGCCTGCCGGGCCCCGACGTTTCCGGCAGTTATTCGGACTTGCGCTCCGTTTTCAGCGAATCCAACTCTTTTTTGAGATCGGAAATTTCGCACTTGTACTTTTCAAGCTCATCGATGGGCACCGACGGCGCGGGCGACTCATCCTTCTTCCAGGTGTCTTTCATCTCGTCGAAGCCGAGATAGATCGCCAGCCCCCCGCCCAGGAGCAGCAATGCCGGGATGGTACCCTTGAGCACCATGAGGAAATCCGCCCACCACACACCCATCCCGATCAGACCCAATGCCGCAGCCACCGCACCACCAACCAACGTCTTCATAACCTCGCACCCTCCTTTTCCATTTTTTCAATAGAATTTACTCTATCGCAAAATCGGATCATCTTCCTGTGCGTGCCTGCGAACGAACCCCGCCGGCGTTCCGGAAAAGATCGCACACGATCCCCGCCGCCCGATTTTTATAACACAACGATTTGATCAAGACAAGCCCATTTTGAACCCCTCTGCGCCCGGCGACGGGGAGATCCGAAAAAGTCGGTATAGACCCGGGCCCACCCGCGCGTTGGCCGTTGAGGTTGCAAACGCGGCCTTGTTCTGCTACTTCCCATCAATATGGAAGATCCCACTTCTGCCCCGCAGACCCTGGCCGGCCGGGCCCGGCGCTGGATCGACCGGATCCTCCACGGCACGCATCATCACTACCGCAACGTGCTGCCGGACGATCCCGGCCCCGCCCTGGCGCGGGCCCTTGCGCTCTTCTATTCCGGGGTCCGGCTCGAAGAGCTCCAGGTCGCCGCCCTGCGCCAGCTGCCTGCCGACGCCATCGTCGTCTACGCCTCGAAGTTCAAGAGCGACTTCGCGTTTCTCTTCGCCTACCACCGCTACCGCCGCCTGGGCGTGCGATTCCCTCGCATCGGTCTCGGCGGCCGGTTTTTCATCTGGCAGCCGCCCTCCCGGATGTTAAGGATCCTGCTGGCGCACGCCGACAGCCTACTGCGGCACGGGCGGTGGCCCGACCCTTACGACAGCGGCTTTCTCCGCGACGAGTTGCTGAAGGTGGAGGCCGGCTTTTTCACGCTGATTCGGAAAACGCATTTCTGGCAGCGCTTCGGGAAGGGCCCCGTCGACCCGGTAGAGTTTCTGATCCGCCTGCAGAAGACCACCGCGCAACCAGTTCTCGTCGTGCCGCAAATCATGTTCTTCGGCAAAAGGCCCCGGCGGGCGAGCCCCACCTTGATCGACATGCTGTTCGGCCCCGAGGACGAACCGGGCAGGCTCCGGCGGCTCGCGCTCATGTTCAAGCAATCCGGCAACGCCTTCGTCGAAATCTCGCCGCCGATCAGCGTGCAGCGTTTTCTCGAACGACCCGACATCGCCCCGCACGACGCCGAGTACCAAGCGGCCATTTTACGCGGCGAGATCCTGGCCCAGATCAACCGCCACCGCCAAAGCATCACCGGACCGGTGATCAAGTCCCGCGCCGAGCTGAGGGAAAGCATCTTGAGCGGAGAGCGCTTCCAGCAAACCCTCGAGTCCCACGCGCAGACGCACGGTATGGCGTTCGCCGAGGTGCGGATGAAAGCCGCGGGCTACCTGGACGAAATTGCGGCCGCCTACAGCTTGAGCTGGATCCTGGTCTATTCCCACATTGTCGCCTGGCTCCTGCGGACCCTGTTCGACGGGCTCTCGATGAACCCGGCGAACCTCGCGGCCATCAAGCGCATGAGCCTGAGGGGGCCGCTTGTCTTCATCCCATCGCACAAAAGCCATTTCGACTACCTGCTCATCTCCTACGTCCTCTACCACAATGATCTGCCCTGCCCCCTGGTGGCCGCCGGGAAGAACCTCTCCTTCTGGCCGATGGGGCCGCTGTTCCGGCGGGGCGGCGCCTTTTTCATTCGACGGACATTCCGGGGCGCCGTCCTGTATTCGCGCACCTTCGCCGAATACATCCACAAGATCCTCGAAGAGGGCTACAACGTCGAGCAGTTCATCGAGGGCGGCCGCAGCCGCACCGGCAAACTGCTGCTGCCCAAGCTGGGGCTGCTGTCCATCCTTCTGAACGCCTACGAGAACGGGGCGTGCCCCGACATGGTGTTCGTGCCCGTGTCCATCGGCTACGACCGGGTCCTGGAGGAAAAGTCCTACCTGCAGGAGATCGAGGGCGGCACCAAACAGGCGGAGAATTTCTGGCAAGTCGTCCGGGCCCGGAAATTCTTGAGAAAACGCTACGGCAAGGTCTACCTGCAGTTCGGGGGCCCCATCTCCCTGCAGGACCTGGCGGCCCGCGACGATCAGACCTACGCCGAGATGACCCACAAGGATCTGAGCCGCTTCTGCCGCAGCCTGGCGCACCGGATCGCCTATGACATCGACCGCGTGAGCGTCGCTACACCGCACGCGCTCGCGGCCGCCGCCATTCTCAATGCCGCCCGGGACCGTTTTTCGTTCGAGGAGCTGATGTCGG
>JBFYWS010000217.1:0-2874 GCA_041310935.1 Desulfobacteraceae bacterium
GGTTGGAGCAATGCAGCTTGTTCTTCGGCAACCCCTCCAGGGCCTCGGCCACGTCCTTGTTGGTGATTTTCCGGGCCTCGGCCAAATTTTTGCCCTTGGCGATCTCGGTCAGCATGCTGGAAACGGCAATGGCCGAGCCGCACCCGAAGGTTTGGAACTTGATGTCGTCGATGCGCTCGTCCCGGATCCTGAGGTAGATCGTCATCATGTCCCCGCACAGGGGGTTGCCGACCTCGCCGACCCCGTCCGCGTCCTCGATAGTACCCACGTTTCGCGGGTTGCGGAAATGGTCCATCACTACCTTGTTGTACATCATGGTCTCGTCTCCTTTTCATAAGGCAACCGAATCAGCCGCAACAGTAATCATTCGAGCCGATTCGTAAAGGCGAGGATGCCCGTCGGATGCGAGTCGTTGACGAGCACCGGAGCACCCCGGTTGATGGCGCAGCCTCCACGTGGACCGGGTCGGTTGGGTGTTCCGGAAAGCCGACTGGTTCTGCACTACTTCATTTTTACCTGAAATGCCAGTCCGCTGCAACCGAAATGCGCTGGTTGCCGTTCGGCGTCCGGTAGAGAAGGTTCTGGGTTCGGGAGGCGGATAGCGAAAGCTCTGACCGAAGCCCTGCTGGATTTCCTGAACCTTGAGCTACCGAACCCTTGACCCATGGAAGTTGACGGTTGTCCGCAAAACCGACCGCCCCGTCTCCGGCGGACCCTGAAGAGTGTTTGACACGCCGCGCGATGGAAAATAGAATGCCCCCATGACAGTCCTGCTTGAGAAATACATGCCGGTGAGCGTTTCCAGGGGATCGACCGGGGGATCTGATCGGCCCGGAGGCTTCCGATGAGCGGCCACAGCACCACCCGATATGTGCTGCTCGGGGCACTGGGGCTCCTCGCCGCGGTCTTCCTGGCGCTGCTGGTCCTGACCCCGATCGAGCTCCGGTCCGAAGCCGTCCGCACCTTCATCGAGACCAAGCTGTCCGACGCCCTCGGCGGCCGGTTCTCCTACGAGCGGCTGCGGATTTCCCTCTTCCCGCGACCCTGCGCGTCAGCCCTCGGTATTGCGTTCGCGAAAGGCCCAAACCTCGCCGTCACCGCCGCGGAGGTGACCGTCTGCCCGCAGATCCTGCCGCTTTTGAAGGGCGAGCTCCGCCCGGCCCGTATCCGGGCGCACGCGCCCGACATCCGCTTCAGCGGGCCGCTCATGCCCGCCGGAGTCGGGGCCTCCGAGGAGGCGATCGCCCCGCGGGTGGCCCAGGCGCTCGCGCTTCTGCCTGAAACCGACGTCGACATCATCGACGGGCGCATGACGCTGACCGATACTTCCGGCCAGGTGGTGACACTCCAGGCGGTTAAGGCCGATGTGAGGCGCCACGGGCAGGAGCTGACCGCCCGGCTGCGCTGCGAGTCGAACCTCTGGAAGCAGCTTTCCGTGAAGGCGCAGTTAATGGTCGACGAGCTGACCGGTGCGATCGACCTCGAAGTGGCTGACTTCCAGCCCGCGGGAGTGCTCGCCGGCATGTTCCCGGACAGCGCGCTCAAGCTCCGGGAGGCCCAAGCCGACCTGTCCCTCGCGCTGAAGCCGCAGGGCGCCGACCGGATCCGCGCCCGGCTCACCGCCCAGGTACCGAGCCTGAAGCTCTCCTATCACCACCGTGAAGCCGATCTGAGCATCGAGACGATCACGGCCGAACTGGACGCCGCACCCGGCCGGCTGGCCGTGTCGATCCCCAACCTCGTGACCCGGCGGCCGCATGCCGCGGTTTCCCTCGACGTCGTCCGTGACGATTCGGCTACCCCCCGCATCGTGATCGACCTCAAGGGGTCGGTGGATGACGTGGCAAACGTGCGCGAAGCCGCCCTCGTCTTTCTATCGGACGTCGCGGAGGCCCGGGACATCTTCGACGTGGTGCGCGGCGGCAGGATCCCGTCGATCACGGCGAGCAGCCGCGGGGAGAGTCTCGAAGAGCTCGGCCGCCTCGAGAACATCCTCATCCGGGGCCAGATGGAGCAGGGCCGCATTTTCATCCCGTTCGTGGAGCTCGACCTCGACGATGTCACCGGGGATGCCGTCATCGCCGGCGGCATCCTGGAGGGGAGCCGCCTGCGGGCCCATTACCGCGGGACGCAAGGCGAAAACGGAACCCTGCGGCTCGGGCTCGCGCCGGCCGATCCCGTCATCGAACTCGACATCGCCGTGCACGCCGACCTCGCGCCCCTGCCCGCGATCCTGACGCGGGTGATCCCGGAGGGGTCTTTCCGGTCGGAGCTCGGGCGCATCGAGGCATTCAGCGGCTCGGCCAACGGCCGCCTGCAGCTGAACGGGAGGCTCGACAACGTGGGCGTGCGGGTCGATGCCGCGGAGATCGACGCTGCGGCGCAGTACCAACGGCTGCCGCTGCCGCTCACATTCACGGGCGGCCGGTTTCTCTATGACGGATCGTCCATCGAGGTCCTCGACCTGGACGTGCGCGTCGGCAGCTCCACCCTCACCCGGGTGAGCTCCCGCCTGAAGCTCGACGCCGACCTGCCGCTCACGGCCGCTTCACCGGCAGCGGCGGTCGAGCTGGCGGACCTCCTGCGCCTGTTCGGCGACGATCCGCAGCTCGCGTTCCTGACCTCCCTGGAGGGCACAGCCGACTTCCAGGGCTGGGAACTCGCCGGCGGCGCCGCCGACCCGCAGACCTGGGAGATACGCACCAGCGGCAGCGTGCGCAGCCTGAATTTGACATCAGAGCTGCTGCCGGGATCCGTGCGGGTGGACCAGGCGCCGTTCGTCTGGGAAGGGAGGAACATCCGCACGCAGGGGTGGACCCTCGCCAGCGGCGGATCCAGAATGGATGTGACGTCCGCCGGGCTCGATTGGACCGC
>JBFYWS010000469.1:0-3562 GCA_041310935.1 Desulfobacteraceae bacterium
CGATCTTCATGCCGGTGTCAACGAAAACACTCTCCTTCCCGATGGAAATGATTCGGCCTTTCACCCGGTCGCCGATACGCACCTCGGCGGTCTTGCCCGGGCTGAAGGCTTCGAGCATTTCTGCAAAGTTCTCTTCGCCAGGTTCACTGGGTTGATCCATCATGACATGTGCTCCTCCCGCATGTGATCATCGGCGGTCTGCACCGGCCGATCCCCGCCTAATTAGCAGCACCGGGGGGCGGTTGCAAGGCGAAATCAGAGATTGACAAAGTGGGGCGCCTAAGATGGGCCGCTGGAGAAATTCTCCCGGGAGAGAGGCAACGGCTGAGTGCGGTTATCTGATGGGAAGTGAAGCGGACGAAATCCGAGCCGCTGAGGTCGGGTCCACCGGCAACCGGAGAGCTGACCCCTTTCACCGCCGGATTGAAGATTCCCTGCAGCAAGCGGCGGGGCATGCGCTCGCTTTCGCGCTTCAAGCCGCTCCGACGGTGCCGAGTCCTCAGGCATGTCTCAAGAGGCGGTTGATGTATCGGAAATAGGTCTGGCTCTGGCTGTGCATGTGGAAGACCCATAGGTTGTAGATCTTTTCCGATGGCAAACCGTTTTCCGTGGCGTAGGTCGCGGGGAAGACGAGCACCGGCACTTTCTCCTGGCCGGTGATCCGGCGGACCATCCTGAGTGCGGCGGCGAGCACGTCCGGGGCGAACCCTTTGGGTTCAAGCACCAGCGCCGTGATGCAGTTCGTCAGGTCCGAGAGGTTGAGCCCGATGTCGGAGACGGTGGCGATCAGGAAAGCCTTGAGCCGGCCCTCTTCCTTCAGCGTGAACAGGTGGCGTTCACGCCTGAACCCGCACTTTTGAAACTCTTGGCACAGGTCGTCGTCCTGCCACGTCGTTGGCTGTAGGTCCAGGGCCTTCAGCATGGAGCCGCCGTAGATACTATTGTAGAGGTATTCCAGGTCGGCCAGGTCCTTGCTCTCGGCCCGGCCAAATTCCCAACGCGCCGGCAGGCTCAAGGCCCCGTCGCCACCTTCGGGGGGCGCCATATAGGCCAGAGCGTCCACCGAGCAGCCTTGGCGGTTGTTGATGAATTTGGCCGCACCCCCGAACACCCGGCTCGGAAACCTGTTCTGGGGTTGGTAGTAGCACACCAGGTAGTCCAGGTGCAGGCCGCGCAAGCGATAGGTGTCGTGGCCGAAACGGCCGATCTGGTCAAGTACGATGAGGCCCGCCCGGTTCAAGGCGGACTTGCGGGCGGCATGGTGGTGGATGAGCCAGGAGCTTTTCCAAAACCGGAGCGTGGCCAGATGGCCAAGGATAGCGCCGTTTTCCTGGTAGACGAAATGCCGGGCGATCTCCGGGCTGTGGGTATAAAGCTTTTGGTAGGTCTGCTTGATCTGCTCCTTGTTGGCGTGGATCAGGGCGTATTTCTTGGGGTAGATGAAGCCGGTTTCAAACAGGAAATCCCAGAGGGCATCCAGGTCCAGGTCGTTGCACACATAGGAGTTCCTGTTCTGCACCTGGTGCAGCATCGCCATTAGCTTGACGTGATCCTGGGCCGAAATGTCGATCAGCACCAAGCCGCAACGGATACTCCGGGTTTTCTCTTTGACCGTGCCGACCCTGCGGAAGACCACCTGCACGCTGCACGTGAGTGTCAGGACGTTGGCGAGGCGAAGCTCAATCTCGGGCAGGATCAGGCCCGTGATCAGAACGCTGTTGTGCTCGTCCTCCTCCACGGAGAAGCCGGAACCGGACAGGTCGACAACCTTGAGTTCCGCACGTTTCTGCGTAAGCGGGTGCCGAAAGATGATGTTCGGCGAAGGGTTCAATGTCTGGCGCTGGCTGCGGTACTCGGTCTTTGGATGACGCTGGATCTCCTGCCGGAGGGGTTCCAGCACATAGCTCCGAAAAGAGTCATCCTGAGTGTGGCGCACGATGGTGCACTCGCCTGAATACAGGATTTGGTCCCCGGCGAAGAAGATAACATTGACGGGCAGCTTCGAGTCGATCCACTCGAAGTTTTGGGGCGATGCCGCCGTGAGTTCGACTCGGAAGGACTGAGTGGTGAAGTCGAGCAGCACGCCGGAGAAAGATGTGGAGTTTTGGATCACATAGACGGAAATGCCGCGGCATCGCTGACGCTCGACTCGGCGATGGCTGATTTCGAAGCTGATCTCCGGCAGCGCCAGGCGCGCACCCTGTTCATCGACAGCGAGGATTTCCGGAACCGCCTTGATGAATTTTTGGCCGCGAGGGACCAGAATGTGCCTGATGTCGTGCGATTTCAGCAGGGAGGCGACCTCGGCGGTTTCCACCCAGTGGCATTCCAGGACATCTCCGTAGCAGGGTTGGGGCAAGGCCAGCACAGAAACCGTCCGATCGAACTGCCGGTGCGCGAACTGAACTATAATAACGTCGTCCTGGAAATGGGTGTAGTTCAGGCGATTGACCAGACTTTCCTTGAGCACCTTGCGGCCCTCTGCCTGCTCAGCGAGCCGGTCAATTTTTTGCGCTGCAGTACCGAGAAGGGCTTTTTCAGCGGAGGTGACCTCGGCGGCTCCTGGGGTATCGCCCGCGGCTTCCGACCGGGTGGGTGACGCGGTCTGTGCCTCTGGGACGGTTTCGATCAGGACCAGATTGGATTTGAGGCTCTCCACAACAACCTGCTTGCGCGTGAGGGTATCTGCCGCTGCAAAAAGCGTTGAGACGCCTGTCCGGCAAGACGGTGCAGCCCTTGTCGATCTGCGTTGCCGGCCGACTCCGCTGCCTTCTACACAAACACAAGTATCGAGAAAAACACAACTACGGTATTTTCTAATCCGATTTTTTATATAAATCAAGCAACTTATTATAATAGATGCTTTTCAAACCTTTTCTCGCACGGTGCACGGATGAGGCACGGGCGGCGCCGGTCCGAACCGAAGGAGTGCAAAGAGAGCCGCCGGATATTGCCTTTGCGTCGATCTGCGCTATATTTTAGGCCAAAAATAGTGTGATTTCAGAACGTGACCCGCAGCGTGGGTCGTCAAAGGAGCTGAATGGAATGGGCAATCAGATTCGCACCACTTTGCTGCTGGCGTCGCTGACCGCCTTGATCGTCCTGATCGGGAGCTGGCTCGGCGGACAACAGGGGATGTTCGTGGCCCTTCTGATGGCCGCCGGCATGAACTTCTTCAGCTACTGGTTCTCGGACAAGATCGTTCTTAGGATGTACAATGCCCAAGCAGTGGGACCCCAGGAAGCCCCCGAGTTGTACGGGACGGTGCAGACGCTCTGCCAGCGGGCCAACCTTCCCATGCCGAAGGTCTACGTGATCCCCCAGGAGGCGCCGAACGCCTTTGCGACCGGCCGCAACCCCGAGCACGCGGCGGTCGCCGTGACCGAGGGGCTGCTCAAACTCATGGGCCGGGAAGAGCTGACGGGGGTTTTGGCGCATGAGCTCGCCCACGTGCGCAACCGGGACATCCTCATCGGCAGCATCGCGGCGACCATGGCCGGGGCGATCATGCTCCTGGCCAACATGGCGCGCTTTTCCGCCATCTTCGGCGGCGGCCGCCGTG
>JBFYWS010000493.1:0-5712 GCA_041310935.1 Desulfobacteraceae bacterium
CGCTGGCCGGCGAAGCGGAGTCGATCAACGAAGACGACCCGCGCCAGGCGGCCAACCTCATGCGCAAGCTCACCGACATGACCGGCCTGGAGTTGGGCCCCGGCATGACCGAGGCCCTGCGACGCATGGAAAAGGGCGAGGATCCGGATCAGATCGAAGCCGAGATGGGCGATCTGCTGGAGGGCGAGGACCCGTTTCTGCTTCCGGGCAAAACAGGGGGCACCCGAAAGGGAAGGCCGCCGGCGCCGCGGCGGGACGACACCCTGTATGATCTGTGACGGCACCGTTCAGAGTCCAAGCTGCTGACTGATTCACCGCCCGCTGCGCTCGAGGCGCAAAGAGCGCCGAGAGAGACTTCTTTTTGAACCGCCGTGAGAGGCGGCGGTTCAAAAACCGTCTCGCCCTACTGCGAGCCACCCAGACTTCTGCCGCAAAGCGGCGCGGTAGTTTTCCGTTGCCGGCCTCTCACCGGCAACGGAAAAATCGAATCCCTCTGCGCTCTTTGCGCCTTTGCGGTGAGAGGACCTTGGGAGGATAGCATGAAAAAAGAGATTCTCGACAAGATCGAAGTTCGGCAGGGCGACATCACTCAGCTCGATGTGGATGCCATCGTGAACGCCGCCAACACCTCCTTGCTTGGCGGGGGCGGGGTGGACGGCGCCATCCATCGCACCGCCGGCCCGGAGCTGCTCGCAGAGTGCCGTCGGATCGGCGGGTGCCCCACCGGCGAGGCGCGGATCACCCGCGGCTACAAATTGCCGGCGCGCCATGTGATCCACACTGTCGGTCCGGTCTACCGCGGCCGGCCCCAGGACCGGGAGCTGCTCGCGAACTGCTATCGCAACAGCCTGACTCTCGCGGTCCAGAACAGGATCGCCACCATCGCCTTTCCCGCCATCAGCTGCGGGGTCTACGGCTACCCGATTGAAGCGGCCTGCCAGGTCGCCGTCAGCACCGCCATCGAGGTCATGCGAACCACCCCTTCCATTCAAAAAGTGGTTTTCATCCTTTTTTCAGCCGCTGACCTAAAAATCTATATGAATTATATTGAAACGTTGCGATGAGACTCGCCATGCCTCCCCGGAAGCCTCCCCCTGCATAAAAAAACGCGAGCCACCGCTCGCGTTTTTGGATTGACAAACACTGTTCACGCCCCTATTATACGCCGTCCTGAAAAAAGAGGCCGGGTTTTTGAGCCTGGTTCAAATTCGATCAAGTTCCTTCAAGGAGGCAGCACATGGTTGAGGTCACCCCAGCCGCGCATGATCAGATTGCGGAATACTTCAAGAACAAGGAGGCTGCGCCCATTCGAATTTTTTTGAACGAGGGTGGGTGAGGCGGGCCGTCACTGGCGATGGCTCTGGATGAGCCAAAAGAAACCGACAACGTGTTCAACGTGAACGGCTTTCAGTTCATCTTGGACAAAGATTTTTACGAGAAGGTCAAACCCGTCAAAGTCGATTTCATGGGATACGGGTTCAAAATCAGCTCAAACCTCCAGCTCGGTGCGGGAGCTGCAGGAGGCTGCGGGAGTTGCGGCAGCGGGTCTTGCGAGACCTCTTCCCATTCCCACTGATTCAAACAAAGGCTACTGACTAAAGGCGACGCCCTCAAGGCGTCGCCTTTTTGTTATGGAGTGAACACGACCGCGAGAGGATCGAACCATGCAGGATTTTGTAAGGATCGTCCGGGAGCGCCGGAGTATCCGCAAATATGAAAACCGGGAAGTCCCGGCGAGCGCCTTGAGCACCCTCCTGGAGGCCGTGCGCTGGACGCCCTCATGGGCCAACACGCAGTGCTGGGAGATCGTGGTGGTCAAGGACAAGTCCCTGAAAGAGCAGCTGCAGGCCACCCTCCCGCCCAAGGCCAATCCGGCCGCCGGCGCCATCGTTCAGGCACCGGTCCTGCTGGCCCTCTGCGGCAAACTGAAGAGCTCCGGTTTCTACAGGGACCAGGTCACCACCAAGTTCGGCGATTGGTTCATGTTCGACCTCGGGCTCGCCTGCCAGAACATTTGCCTGACCGCCCACACCCTCGGCCTGGGTACGGTGGTGGTCGGGCTGTTCGACCACGACCAGGCCAAGTCCGTGCTGAAGGTCCCGGAAGGATATGAGCTGGTGGCCCTGATCCCGGTCGGTTACCCGGCCAAGACCCCCTCGGCCCCCAACCGCCGGGAGGTCGCCGAGTTCACACACCACGATCTCTTTTAGAGCTTCAAAAACCATTGTTGAGCCTCGATCATGGTGCCGTCATGTCGGACTCTCCTGCAGAAGGCATTCTCCGGTACCACGCCGAAACCAAGCACCACCCGGACCGCTACGCCCGGTCGCTGGGGTACATGGACTATGCCAACCAGCCCAACCCCTTCCGCGTTTACGAGGGCGCGCCGATCGTAAACCTGCCCCGGCTCTCCCAGGACCCGCCGGGCGGACATCTCGCGCTGTATGCGCCCGACCGGCCCTGCGCCCCGTTGACGCTGGCGAATGTCGCCGGGTTCCTGGAACTGTCGATGGGTCTTTCGGCTTGGAAATCGGTTTCCGGCTCGCGCTGGTCGCTGCGCATGAACCCATCCAGCGGCAACCTGCACCCCACCGAAACCCACCTGGTCCTGCCTGACATGCAAGGGTGTGACGCCGGCATCTATCACTACTCGCCGCTGCAGCACGCTCTGGAACGCCGCGCCGAGCTACCCGGCGAACTTTGGCGGGCGGCGGTTGCGCATCTCGGCTGCGAGGGGTTTCTGGCGGGGCTGACCAGCATTTTCTGGCGGGAGTCCTGGAAATACGGCGAACGCGCGTTTCGCTACTGCAACCACGACGTCGGCCACGCCCTGGCCGCCCTGCGGTTTGCGGCCAACCTCTTCGGGTGGCAGCTCACGTCTCTCACCGGCCTTTCCGATGCAGCGGTCGAAACCGTCCTGGGGTTGCGACGGACCCACTACCCCTCCCTGGACGAAGAGCACCCGGACCTGCTTTGCCTCGTTCATGCCGGCGGGCAGCACTCGCTCCCGCAAACCCTCCCCGACGAGCTGGTGGCCGCCTTCGACACGATCCATTTCACCGGGCGGCCGAACCCCCTCAGCCGCGAGCACGTCGACTGGGAGATCATCGGCCGGGCGGCCGAACTCAGCCGCAAACCGGCTACCTCGCACACGCCGCCTATGTTTGAGCGGCCGGAGATGATCGGGGCCGACGCCTCCCCGCTCACCGCGGCGTCGATCATCCGCCGGCGGCGCAGCGCCACGGACTTCAATCGGCGCCAGGCAATCTCCCGCCCCGATTTTCTGTCCATGCTCGACAAAACACGCCCCCGGGAGGGGGTGGCACCGTTCGACGCCGGCTTGGGCGAGCCGGCCGTGCACCTGCTGATCTTCGCCCACCATGTCGCAAACCTCTCACCAGGCCTTTACTTCTTCTGCCGCAACGACCGGGACCTGCCGGAGGTGCGCGGGCTCGCCCGGCCGGAATTCACCTGGGACCCCGTCGAACCGGGGTTCCCGCTGTTTCTTCTCGAGCCGGGCAATTTCCGGCAGACCGCCGCCATGGTGAGCTGCCATCAGGACATCGCCGGCTCCAGTGCCTTCTCCCTGGGCATGCTCGCGCGGTTTGGAGAGATCGTGCGCCGGGAGCCGTTCCGCTATCGCCACCTGTTCTGGGAAAGCGGCATGATCGGCCAGGTGCTGTACCTGGAAGCCGAGGCGCACGGGGCGCGAGGCACGGGCATCGGCTGCTTCTTCGACGATGCCGTGCACGAGCTTCTCGGCCTGACCGAGGATCGGTATCAGAGCCTCTACCACTTCACCGTCGGGCATCCGCTGGAGGACCCGCGGCTTGCCACCCTCCCGCCCTATTCTCACCTCCGGGACCGCTGACGGAGGCCATCGGCCAAGCAGGGCTCTTTACAAGCCGGCCCGGATGGCATAGGTTGTTTTAAAACTGCACGCAGGGGTGCCCCCGGGCTGAGAGGACGGACGTCCAACCCTTAGAACCTGATGTGGCTAATACCACCGTAGGGAAAAGCGACTATGCGACCGGGCAAGCATTTCAGTGCTTGCCTTTTTATTTTTGAATCTGTTGGAGGAACTGCACGACCATGACCACTCAAATGGAAGCCGCCAAAAAGGGAACCCTCACCGAAGCGATGCAGGTGGTCGCCCAAAGTGAACACATGCACCCGCAACGCCTGCGTGAGCTGGTCGCCGCCGGACAGGTGGTGATTCCGAGCAACATGAATCACCGGGCATTGGCGGCGGCGGGCATCGGCCAGGGATTGCGGACGAAGATCAATGTGAACATCGGCGTCTCGAGGGATTGTTGCGATACCGGCCTCGAACTCGAGAAAGCCAGAACCGCCATTGCGCTGAAGGCGGACGCCATTATGGACCTGAGCTGCTATGGAAAGACCAGGGAATTTCGCCGCACGCTGATCGAGATGTCGCCGCTCATGATCGGCACCGTCCCGGTCTACGATGCCATCGGGCTGCTCGGCAAGGAACTGAAGGCCATCAGCGTGGACGAGTTTTTCCACGTCGTAGAAACCCATGCGCAGGACGGCGTTGACTTCATGACGATTCATTGCGGGATGAACCGCGCCACGGCCGAGAGAATCAAGCGGAACAAGCGGCTGACCCGCATCGTCTCGCGGGGCGGCTCGCTGCTTTTCTCCTGGATGGAATTGAACCGGCTCGAAAACCCGTTTTACGAGCACTACGACAGGCTGTTGGACATTTGCGCCGCCTACGACATCACCTTGAGCCTGGGAGATGCATGCCGGCCCGGGTCCATCCACGATTCAACCGACGCCGCCCAGGTCGAGGAACTGATTGCGTTGGGAGAGCTGACGCGGCGAGCCTGGGCCAAAAACGTCCAAGTGATCATCGAAGGCCCGGGCCACATGGCGATTAACGAGATCGCCGCGAACATGCTGATGCAGAAACGACTCTGCCACGGTGCTCCGTTTTACGTCCTCGGCCCTCTCGTCACCGATGTCGCGCCCGGCTACGACCACATCACCAGCGCCATCGGCGGTGCGATCGCCGCCGCGAACGGGGCGGACTTTCTGTGTTTCGTGACCCCGGCGGAGCACCTGCGCCTGCCCAGCCTGGAAGATACCCGGGAAGGGATCATTGCGGCCCGGATTGCCGCGCACGCGGCCGACATCGCCAAGGGCCTCCCTCAGGCGCGCGAGTGGGACAATGCCATGAGCCGGGCGCGAGCGGACGTGGACTTCCCCAAAATGATCGAATTGGCCATCGACCCCGAAAAGGCCCGCAAATACCGACAGGGGTCGGCGCCTGCAAAAGAAGAATCCTGCACCATGTGCGGCGACATGTGCCCGATGCGAAGCATGAAAGCGATCCTGGAGGATTCACCATGAAGGCCAATCGCCTCATCAACGAAAAAAACCCCTATCTGCTGCAGCACGCCCACAACCCGGTGGACTGGCACGCCTGGAACGACAAGACCTTCGCCAGGGCCGCGGCCGAAAACAAGCCCATCTTTTTGTCCATCGGGTATGCCACCTGCCACTGGTGCCACGTGATGGAGAAGGAGTCTTTCGAGGACGAGGAAGCGGCAGGTTATCTGAACAACACCTTCGTCTGCATCAAGGTCGACCGCGAAGAGCGCCCCGATATCGACGCCGTCTACATGGCGGCCTGCCACATGATGAACGGCAGCGGCGGCTGGCCGCTCACCATCTTCATGACACCGG
>JBFYWS010000499.1:0-12983 GCA_041310935.1 Desulfobacteraceae bacterium
TTGCGGCCACGCGGCGTGCGTGTTCCTCCATGTCTTCGCCCGGCTTCGGTACAATCCCGCTTCCCTCGTTGTACCACCACACGTCAAAGTCCGAACAAGCCGGTGCAGAACTACCGGCGGCCCGCGTTGCGTTTGTCTCGGTCATGGCGTCTCCTTGTGGGCCGCCGGAGTCTGACCGGCGGCGTTCGGCGTCTCGATGCGTACCGTTGTCTCGAAAAGCAGGCTGAACCCCATGGAAATATGCGGACCGAGTAACTGCATCAGTTCCCACATTTGGAACCGCGCCCACCCGTCGGCGTCTTCCGTAAACGGCCAGCGCGCGCCGCGCAGCACTCCACGGCCCTCGTCCGTGAGTTTGACCTGAACATGATCGTTGACGTTGAACTCGACAAAATGCCGAACCACTGGCGGCACCTTACGACGCGCCCGCTGGCGTTTGTCTGATTTCATGGCGTCTCCTTGGGCGCGTCGCAGGTGCGCCCGGCGTTCGGCGTCATGCGTTCAGCGCGTTGCAACGTTTCCAGCACGCGAGCGCGAAAGCGGGCGTCCACCTCGCAGCGCACGCGGACGTATGCCTCCCAAGCCCAACGCGGCAGCAGCCCGCGCCCCTTGCGCGTCAATGCGCGGCGGTCCCCCATGAATCCGCATCGGATCATCAGTAGCATCATCTTTGTCCCGTCGGTCATGCCTCACCCCCAATCGCCGAACCTGCGGAGGCAGTCGACGCTTTACAGCGCGCCTGCTCCGTCACGTTGTGCTTCACGGGCCACCGCTTTGCCCTTGCCACCGCGAGGGATACCGCACGGCGGCGGCGTTCCTTCGCGGTCAGCGTCTTCGGTACGCCCCTTGCCATGCGTGCCAGTTCTTGCGCGGCCTTGTTCATCGCTTTGTTCGATTCCAAGTTGATCTGAAGACAGTTGCCGTTCACGCACACGCCCTCAATCGTATCGAGCGCGCCCGTGTCTTGGTTGAAAGCGACGATCTTCATTTGCTTGGCCTTGCGGTCAAGAATCTCCGCCAGTTCGTTCAGCGCCGCCTTTTCCTTCTTCGTCATCTTCATGGTTTGTTCTCCGCAGTGGGCTTCCTGTTTCCACTGTCTGAAGACACGCTATCAGGAAACCGTTTTGCTGTCAACAAGAAATCTTCAACTATTTTCACGGGAGGAATGAAGAGCCGAACCAGCGGAGCCAGGCGACTCGCTACCCGCGCGCGCCTGCTCCGTCGTGTTGCAGTCACACCGTACACGCGCTGAAGTCATACGGATCGCGCCCCTTTCTCGTCAAACCCACGCTCGCTAGATACTTACGCAGCATGCCCAGCGGATTGCGCGGCACCTCCACGCTGTTGGCCGCGTCGCGCAGGAACTCGCTTAAGTTCGCGACGTACCGGTTATTGCGCTCGCCAGCCGCCAACTCCACCGCTATGTCCGCCCCGCGCAGCCGTGCGAACTCGGGCCGGCACGCCTTGACCTGCCGGACGGCCTCGGTGTACTTGCCGTAGTCTTCAGCTGGCTCCCCCCCTGCACCCCCCCTACCTTCACCCTTGCCCTTACCCTTACCCGTTCCCTCTCCCTCCCCCTCGTAAACCGATTCGCAATTCTTGGAAAGCTCCTGTAGTATCTCTATGGTATCCTCATCAGGAGACTGTAGTATCCTTGTGGTATCCTTTTCGTTCTCCTGCTCCGCCCCTTTATCGGTACTCCCCCCTTGACCCCCCACTACATCTTTAGCCTTATCTTTGTTCTTGTTCTTATCCTTAGGGGTACCCCCTACCCATGGCATAGGGTAGGGGTACCCTATGCCATGGGTATGGAGAGCGCGGAGAACGGCCTTGTGGACTTGGCTCTCGTGCAACTGGCCGTATTGGAACGGAATGAACTTCGGCAGGAACAGCTTGCCGTTTTCCAGAACGATTATGTTTTCGGACATGGCTGGCAGGTCATCGGCAGACACCCGTTCGCCTATTGTGAACGATGCTAGTTCCCAGTCCATGTCCAGTACACCGGCGAGGTCGCATTTAGCGAGGCAGTAGTGCCAGAGACATTTCAAGCGGGCTGGCAGTGCGCGGTACCAGGGACGGAAGACCATCTCTGTGTCGAAGAGCCGTTTACTCATGGGACACTCCAAAGCCAAAGAAGCATGGCAGGTGCAACCCCGGCATTGCAGCGACATTGCGTCGGAGCGTGTTCGGGCCTGCCATGCTTCTTTGGACTTGGATCTTCATGCAATGCTTTCTTCAAGGCGGTTGCATAGCCTTTCCAACTCAACTACCGCGAGACTACCGCACCCGCCGCCGAGATTGCAAGCACTTTGTTCAACTTTCTTTTTCGCTGGAAGTAGGCTTTGTGCACGAACGCGAAGTCATATCAAGCATGCTGTTGGATGCTATCTGTTCGAGTAGTTCACGGCAGCGTAGCAAAGCGACGGTTGCCGCCGTGCTGTGGGTTTCCCGGTAGTAAGCCAGAGTCGCCTGCGCTAATGTTTCGCCATCGGACAGACGAACCCGCAGCGATTCGACAGCATCCAACAAGGCGTCGGAGCGTACGGCTTCGCCGCCGCTCAACTTGTCGTTGGGGGTACTCTCCTGTACGTCAAACCATGCGTCCCAGTGCGACAACTTTACTTGCAGCATGGCCCTCGTCCTGGGCTGCTCCGGTTTCCAAGAAACCGGATGCAAAGGTCTCCCGCAGTTCCCGCAGTTTCCAGGCACAGCGGCCTTCGGCGTCCCGATGCTCCCGTCGAGCAGACAGCGGTAGAACAACCTGCCGTCAATCTCGAAGAAGTCTCCGCAACAATCGTGGTTCATACATCACCCCCAACAAGGCGGTCCAGATTACCGCCGGAAGCCGGCGGAATCTGACCGCTGTCGTTGGCCGGTACAAAATGCAGGTTGCACGAGGAATCGTATGACGTGAAACTGTATCCCACGTCATACACGCGGCACTTGCCAAACGTGGCGCGGTCGCGGGCCCGTGGTTTCTTCGGCGTCCAGTTCGCGCAGTCCATGCAGTGACCGGATCGGCCCACAACGGCTCCGTCAGTCTTGGCATCTACTTGGGGCCGGTCAAGCCCGGCGTTGCAACATGAAGCCCCCGCCGGGCTGCGATGAACGGAGGCTGGACAGCCAAGGTTCGCCCGGCTGGGGGCAAGAGCGTACTCGGGTTGTGTGTGGCCGTTCATCGCATGACGGAGTTTCCTCCATCGCCCCGCACTATCGCATTCCCGCCCCGCCGCGTCAACACTTTATTTCCGTTTTCTGGACAGCCGGAAAAGGTTGTGCTTGCGCCCGCTCTTTAGTGCGCCGGATGATTGCGCCATGACAGCGCTCTCTCATGCCGCCGAGTACGCCGCCGTCCGCGAGGCGATCCAACTACTCACGACACTCGACGGCAACGGCAAGCGGCGCGACATCGTTTCTTTCGCGGTTGAGGGAATGACGGTGACATACGCCAGCGACCAGCTTGACTGGTTGCAACAGCGCGAGCGGGAACTGGCAGGCCGGATCTCGCAGAAGAATCTCCGCAAGCGGACCACGCCGGACTTCTCTTCCGGCGAGGACAACGGTTTCAGCGTCGTAGTCTCGTGATAACCAATAGCAGGTGCCCATGAAGCGTTCGAAGCTCGACCAAGCCCGCGAAGCCAACGAACTCGCCCGGCTCGAATTGCAGACGGACATCATGCGCCGTCGCCGACAAGTGCTCTCGAAATACGACGCCACCGAAACCAACCGCCGCCGCCGGCAGCCGACCGTCGAGCACCAGGACGAAGGCGGCATCTACAGCATGAGCAAGCGCCTCCTCGGCTGCAACCTGGGCCGGGACCTGGAGCGCAACTATTCGCCCGCCCGCGCCATGATGCAGCAGCTCAAGATCAACGTAGTCGGCGGTCTGGGCAAGCTGCAGATGAACGACGGCACGAACGCCGCCGACGAAGCTGCCGCCTGGTTCAATGAGGTCTGGGCGAAGGACTGCGACTACCGCGAGCCGCTCGACTGGAGCACCATGCTCCAGAACATCCTGACCTCCGAACACCGCGACGGCGACGTACTCATTTCCGTGGATGACGGCATCTACGAGAACACCGGAAAGCTCCTCACCTGGGAAAGCGACCAGGTGTTGCCCGTCGCCGCAACACTGTTTGGCGCAGGCCAATACAAAACCGGAATCCAGGACAACGGCATAATCCGCAATCAATTCGGCCGCATCATCGCCTTTTCGGCAACGGGTAAGCGTGGGCGCACCGAGATTGACAGCCAGGACGACCTGCTCTATCTCGCCGCCGAGAACGCCCGCCTCGTCCGGCAACCGTGGCGACTGAATCAGGGGCGTGGCGTGCCCGCCTTGCTCACCGCCGCCACGAACCTGATAGACCTCTATGAAATGCTTGCCAGCGAATTGCAGTCAGCCAAGCGTACCGCGAAGCAGTACGCCTACGTCAAGCGCGAGAACGCCGTCACGGATTGGGACACGCCGGCCAACTCGCCGGAGTTCCTGCCGGAAAACGACGGCCGCTCTTCAACCGACGTGGCAACAGATGGGGCGAACCAGACAACGCATACAGCGCGGAACTACGAGTCCCTGGAGACGTTCACCGGTGGCCTGACTGACTATCTTGCCAGCGGTGATAGCGTTGATTTTCCCAAACTCGACCATCCAAATCTGGCTTTCGCCCCATTCCTCGAAACCGTCCACGGCTACAGCGGGGCCGCGCTCGGCCTGGCCGCCGTCTACACGACGCTCAAAGCCTCGACCTCGTACACCGCTTTTCGTGGCGAGATGATTCTCTCGTGGCAGACGTTCTACTGGCTCCAGAAGCACTTGGAACGGCAGGTCGCCGACTGGGTCGCCGTCAAGGTGCTCAACTGGGCGAGGAAGCGCGGGAAAACCCCTGAACTCGGCAAGGGCTGGGAACGCCGCATAAGCTGGACCTGGCCGACCATGCCGGAAGTCAACGAGGTTGACGCGCAGAACGCTATCGCGCTCGCTCTCAAGAACGGGACCACCGATTACGCCGCGCTGCTCGGCCCTGACTGGAGGCGCAGGCTGGAACAACTCTCGGAAATGGTAGAGTTGATCCGCGCAAAGAATCTGCCGCTCAAGATACTCGAAACCGCAGCCGGCGCCCCCGCGCAGGACCGCGATGAAGAGAAGGCTGGCGGCGACGGCGACGGCGAAAAAGACAAGCAGAAGAGCCAACAGGACGAAGGGAGCAGGACATGAAGACGGCAACTCAGGGTGTATCTCTCCGGTGCATGAGCGCGGACGGCAGCGAGGCGATCATTGACGTGGTTGGCGTCATAGGCTGGCAAGTCGAGTATCAACGGCTGCGCGACCTCATCCGGGCGATCCCAGAGCCGTGCCGCAAGGTCACATTCGATATCTACTCGCCCGGTGGCGACGTGTGGGAAGGCAACGGCATTGTCCAGGAGATCGGCGAACTCGGCAAGCGCTGCGAGACCGTCGCCCGCGTCCAGATTGCCGCCAGCATGGCAACGCTGATTGCCGTGGCCTGCGGCTCGCGCAGCATCGCCGCCAATGGCCGTTTTCTCATCCACAACGCATGGAGCGCCGTCACCGGCGACGCGAGCGAGATGGAGAAAATGGCGAAGACGCTGCGCGACTGCGAGGAAGAGGCCGCAAGGTTCTACGCCGCCCGCACGGGCCAGAGCTGCGAGGCGATCCGCGCCCTGATGGGCGAAGAGCGCTGGATGATGCCGGAAGAGGCGCAGCAGTTGGGCTTCGTCCAGACGATTTCGGACCCGTTCAAGATCGAGGAATACGCCGCCGTCCGCGAGGCCATTGTCGCCGCCGGCAAGTGGCCGAAGGCGCTGGCAGACATCACAATTGCGCCGGTTGTCCCGGCGGAAGTCGCAAAGGAGGCAAAGCAAAATGAACATCCAGCAGACGCCGGGGCCGCGAACACTACGGCAACAGCAACGATGTGCCCTGCGGCGGCCGCAGATGCAACCGCTTACAAAAAGACCGAAGCCGCCCAAGCATCCGCCGCCGCCGAAGCCGTCGTAATGGCGGCGGAGTACGCTGAGGCGATCCGCAAGCGCGACGCGCTGGTCCGGGCCATGCAGGGCGATAAGGACAAGGCGCTCGCGGCCCTGGCTGCTGAACAGAAGCGGCGAGAAGCCGCTGAGGTCAAAGCAGCCGACGAGCTTATTGCGCTGCGCAGTGCGCTCGCGGTGGAGCAGGAGAAACTGCTTGCCGCGCTGAAGGGCGAACACGCTAAGGCGGTCGCCGACGCGCAGGCCGCCGCCGACAAGATGCGGCAGGCCAATGAACAGACGATCAAGGACCTGACTGTCAAACTGGCGGATATGACCGAACGGCACCGCAAGATGCTGGCGGGCGGCTTGACCTTCGACCCGGCTCCGATTGTGAGCACGTGGCCGGAAGCCATGCGAGCCTGCAACGGCGTCTATGAGGAAGCTGCCCGGCGGTATCCTGAACTCAAGAAGCAGTATCAAGAACAACATCGGAGGAAGTGACATGAGAAAGGCAATGGCAATCGGCGCGTGCCTGCTGTTGGCCGTCTCGGCGTTCGCTCAGATGGATGATTGGGCGTCCACATCCAACAAACTGATCGGCGCTCAGGCGTACACCAACACGGCGACGCTGCGCGGCTACATAGAGAGCATCTATGTCAAGCCGACTGGTCCGGCGAGTGCCGCGACCGGAACGGTGACTGTGTCCAGCGATGAACAGGTCATCTTCGTGAAAAGCGGGATCACTGCGGCGACTTGGTATTCGCCGCGATTCTCGCCGGAAACGACTAACGGAACTTCTCTGTTGGCGTATTCCATCGGGGGCGGAGTGACCAACTCGGTCTACGAGAAGTGCGCGGTCGCCGGCAAGGTGACGTTCACAATAGCGCAGGCCTCGCCGACCGGCTCGACGAACTACTGGGACATGAAGGTCATCTTCAGCAAGCCGTGACGAAAGGGACAACAATGAACGACGCTTACTACACTCAAGAGGGTGAGCGCCCCGAACTCGCGGCGCTCGAAGTGAACATGCCAGAGGGTTATATCGGCAGCAAGATTATGCCGATAACCCCGGTGGCGGATAAGACCGGATACGTCTACTACGCTACGCTGACAGCCGATGCTGCAGCCCAGACCAGCCGCACGGCCAGCGCCGCGCCGGACGCAACCGCAGTCACGACCAGCAACACGACATTCTCGTGCCTGGAGCGTGTCAAACGCGCAAGCATCGTCCCCGACGAAGTCAAGCAGATGGGCGGCATTGACAAGGCCGACCGCGTCGGTGCGATGTGGGCAAAGCGCCAGGTGATGAACGCGCTCGAAACGTCCATCGCTGCGGAACTGCTCGGCCTCAGCGCGAGCAAGGCGTGGGATGCGGCAAAGTGCCTCAAGGACACGCAGGTGGCCCTTGACAGCATTCGCCGCTACGAGGGCAGGACTGCGCTCGTGGCGGGAACCAAGACGCTGCGCATCATGGTCCAGAACCTGCTGGCCGACGATGCGATGGGTTCGGTGTTCAGCCGCGTTGTCAGCGGAACCTCGCCTGCCGTGGCGGTCGAAGGCTTGGGCCTGAAGACCTGGCTGAACGGACTCGCGATGTTCCTCGGCGTGGACGAAGTCCTTGCCGGTGACGACGCGATATGGGCGCTGGCCGGAACGAACGAGGGCAAGTTCGCTTACGTGAAGCTGGATGCGTCAAACGACCAGCTCTCGCACAAGTGGATGCCGGTCTTCGGCAAGACGTTCCAGTTCATGCCCGATGGGAAGAATCCCTGGGTCATCCAGAGCGTGCCTGACCGCGTCAACGTCAGAAACCTCTGGGACGCCTATCTGTACTACGATACGACCGCGCTGAATACCGGCGCTGCGTACGTGTTCGAGGGCGTCACGGTCTAGTCAACCGAAAGGAGTGTGCGCGGCGGTGGTTCTACCCCGCCGCCGCGCCTTACCAGCATGAGTATCCTGAGCGATGCCAGGTCGGTCTTGTCACAGATGCTATCGGAACATAGCAGCGCATCGAAGTCTGTCAAGTATCGCGGACAGACAGCCAGCGGCTTTGCCGGCACCGTCTCGGCCGACAGCCGGCTCTCGCTGATGGGGGATGAAGGCCCAGAGACACAGATGGTGCGCGTGGATGCAAGCGCACTGACGCGGCCTGAACAGGGCGCGACAATTTTGGTAGACGGCGAATCATGCACGGTGACGCGCTGCCGGACAGATCCGGTCGGCGCGTTGTTGATTATCGAGTACGTAATAGGCAAGCCAGTAGTGGAGGGAGCGTAACATGACAGCTACGAAGTGCGGGTTTCGGGCGGTTCTGCTTGCGGCGGCGATGGTAGTGGCGGCGGGCGTTCTGCTTGCGGCCGAGGAACTCACGGTCACCGAGGGATGGGTCTACGTCAAGAACGGCAGGTCGCGGTCGCTCGGCACAACGTCCAGCCGCGAAACCGTGGCCGGCGACGGCGTCCTGGACAACGTCCAGACGGTCTCCACCAACGCGGCCGGCGACGATCTGATTCTGGGCGGCGTCACGACTGCGGGCTACGCGTGGTTCAAGAACCTCGGCATCTCGGGCGCGATTCCGACCAACAGCGCGCCAACAAACCGCATCTACATCGGGCGGCTGGATTCGGCGACGAACTTCAGCGCGTTCCTAGACCTGAACACGAACCAGGCGGCGATGGTGTTTCTGGCGACCACGAATCTGCGGGCGCGGGCCGTAGGCACGAACAGTGTGCGGCTTGAATACATGGTGATTGATCGGTGACCATCATGGCGGACGCTCCGACATTCAAGATCGTAGGCGACTGGTCCAAGACTGGGACAGTCGGCGTCCGCGACGCCATGACCGTCAGCCAGCAGGTCTTCGGGCGGACGGCCGTTGAGGCCGTCCGCCACGCCG
This sequence comes from Desulfobacteraceae bacterium, assembly GCA_041310935.1. GTDB lineage: Bacteria > Desulfobacterota > Desulfobacteria > Desulfobacterales > SpSt-501 > SpSt-501. Next base: position 8,894 of record JBFYWS010000499.1, read on the forward strand.
TCATAATGATGGCGAAGGCGGCTAGGTCCCTGACGCCGAAGGCGAAGAAGCTGCGGCGGATAAACCGTAGCAGCGGCCTCAAGGGCTGGGAGAACATCGAGATATGGGCGCAGGGCCGAACCAGGCCGTTTTTTCTCTACAAGTGGATGACTGAGGCCAATGGTGCCCAGTATCGCTGGTGTCACGGCAAATGGGACGACCTCAAGAAGATTAAGCGGGCCGGTCTGGCGAAGCGAAGCTGGATGTGGGGGCTGGGCGAGGGCTACGGCGGCGGTGCGAGCTATACCAGCTTCTTCCGCGCAGGCCAGAACTCCGTCGGCTTCGTGAAAGTGAACAAGCTGAGCTACATCCAGAAGATCATGGCACAACAGAATGCGAACTGGCAGCAGGCAGTAACAGTTCAGGCGCTGAACAAGCTCATGGGCTATGCGCGTGACAAACTCTTTCCGGCTCTGAAGGGGCAGCAAGAAGCATGAACTATGCCATTGAAGAGGCCGTTGTAGATTGCATGGTCGCGTACCTGGGGCGATACGTCTCCAGCGCCATGATCCGCGCTGCGCCGTCTATCGAGGTCATGCAGTATCCGGCCGTCGCGGTCTACGTTGCAGGCATGTCGCCGATTCGGCCGGCGCTCTCGTGGTCCGACAGTCTGCGCGTTGATCTTGAGATAGCCGCCATGACGCAGTCGCAGGACGAACTGGACAGCGGCGGCAACGTACTCCGCACAGCCCGGATGCGGAACGCCGACTTGCGGCAGAGCGTGTTGACGGCCCTGACCGTCAAAGACAGCGAGGCCACTCCGACCGGCGTCAGCGGGCTATGCGATCCTCAGGACCTTCCCACGGGCCTGGCCGCCCGGCTGTGTGCTGAACGGACTCCGGGCGTGTGGGTCAAGGGTGTTCAGCCGGGCACACCGCTGGTGCGCATGGAGGCCAACGACGAATTGCGGCTCTTCATCTCGGTGATCCGGCTCGATGTGATAGCGCAGGCAACAGAGATAGTGTAACTCGAAAAGAAGGGACGGTGACTCATGCCAGCGGGCGACATGGTGCAAAAGGGAACTACGGTAGTGGTCGGGTTCAACGGGCGAACCTACGGGACCTGCCTGATGGAGGTTGCTTCCGAAGAGCAGGTCGGCGAGATCAAAGAGATACGCGGCGCGAACAACGCCGCTGCAACGAAGCTAATCAGCAATCCGGCCCGACGGGTGACGGTCGAGGGCATCCTACTCTCGGGGGACCTGACGACCGTCGAAGCGCTCAAGCGCGGCGACGTTGCCAGCATTGACGGAATAAGCTGGATGGTCGAAGAGGTCAAGATCAGCTTCAACCGCGAAGAGGCGAAGGTTTCCATCACGGCGATCAAAGAAGACAGCATGACCTACACCTAGCCGATTCGCCAGATGGGAGGCGCAGTCATGCAAGAGTGCTTCGCCAATGCGTTCTATTTGCCGACGCCAACCGTCTTGGGCCGCAAGCTCAAGCCGTTGTGCCTCGCGCATGTCCATCTACTCATGGCGGCGGAGTCACCCTACGCGCTCGGCGGCGACACGCGGCTCGAACACCTGGTCTTTGCGGTTGCCGTCTGTTCGCGGACGTGGGAAGAGTGTTTGGCCTGGCTGCCCAACGAGGGACTCACACGGGAATGCGAGGAGTGGGGCAAGAGTGCCATTGCCAAGTGCGATCTGATTGCCGCCGGCCAATTATTCGCCGACTACATGGAGCAGCACAGCATTGCGCCACGCCGCTGGCAGAGCAGGCCCGGCCGCAACGGCGGCGGATACAAGCACCCCTGGCCGCTGATAGTCGCCACCGCACTGCTGCACCGCGTCGGCGAGAGTCGGGCATGGAATATGCCGATCCCGCTGGCTCTGAGCTATTGGTCCGCTATCCTGGAGATCGAGCACGGCGATGAGAGTCTAGAGTCGGAACAGGACGACAGGCTACGCAAATTACGGGTGAGCAATGGCGCAAGCTGAACTCAAAGCTATAGCCACGCTCGATACCAAGAACTTCGAGCAAGGCGCTAAACGGATAGGCGCCGCCAGCACTGACGCCGGCAAGGCCATTGGCGGCGGTTTCTCCGCAGGGCTTGGCAAGATCAGCGCGGCTATAGGCGCGGCGTTCACCGTCGGCGCTGCGGTCAATTGGACCCGCAACATGGCTTCCGCCGCCGCCGAGACCACCAGAACAGCCAACGCCGTGGGCCTGTCTGTAGAGCAGTTCGCCGCTTTCCAGGACGTGGTGCGCAAGACCGGCGGCAACACCGAGGGCTTCTCCAGCGCGATTGCCAAAGTCGTAGATTCGCAAGAGGAGGCCGTGCTCGGCAACAAGCAGGTCGCCGAAAGCTTTGCCCGGCTCGGCATCCCCATGCGCCAGTTGCAAACGCTCAATACTGCCGAACTCATGCAGGCAATCGCGCAGGGCGCTCAGGACGACGCAACCGCCGTCAGCGATCTTAACAACGTGATGGGCAAAGACGCAGCCCGCAACTATAGCGCGGCCCTCCAGGACCTTGCCGCGAACGGACTGCCCGCCGTTGACGCATCATTGCGCAAGACCATTGACAGCTTCGCCCGCGTGAATGCGCTCTACGAGGAGGCGAAGGTGAAGGTCCAGCGCTGGGGCATGAGTCTGGTCGTAGCCGCCGGCCAGCGGCTTGGCCTGCTGCGCTCGGACGCCGAATACGCCGACCAGGCCGAGGCGGAGGACCGCAAGCGGCAGACCGAACAACAGCGCCGCATTGCTGGACTCCAGGAGGAACGCAGGCGCAAGCTCGAATTGCAGCGGGCCGAGATCACCGGCAAGGAAGCCAAACGGCTGGGTGAGTTACGCGAGCGAGAGGCCGAAGCCATCCGCAACATCAGCGTCGCCGCGCCGCAGGCGGCAGACCGGCTCGCCCGCATCGGCGGCATGGTTGGCGGACAGGCTACCGGGTGGGAAGGCGCTGCCCAGCGGCAGCTCAAACAGCTCGAAATCATACGCAAGACGCAAGAGGATTCGCTCAAGGTTCTGGAAGACACGCGCACAGAATTGCGCAAGATGAACGAGGAATAACATGGCCGGCGAAGCGGAAATCCTAAAGGGCGTCAACGACTTCACGGAGCAGCCACGCGAGAAGCGGCTGGAAAACGGCGTAGTCAAGGACGTGCGGCGCTGGCTCGGCCCACAAGCCAAACTGGACGACTACGTCAGCTACATCGTGTCAACGCTTGAGCCAGACCGGGTACGCTATATCGACGGCGTGCCCGCCGAGATAGAAGCCGAGTTTGGCGAGACGCAGGATGCCCCGTATGCCGACCCGGTCTCAACCGTCGAGGACGCCGGCACCTGGGAGCTAATCGGCTCCGACTTGGAGAAGCCGCTTGCGACGCACGGTTACTACAATCTCAGCGGTGCAACCGTCGCACTCATCGAGGCCATTGATGAGGCGATCCGCAAGGGCATAGCCCGCGACACAGACTGGGACACGCTGTATCCCAACTTCAACATGCAGAGCTATTGCAACCACCGCCTGCGCGGCATAGACACCTACGTCTCGTTTTCTTACGTGATTCGCAAGGAAGTAATTTTCAACTCGAAAGTGCCGTTGCAAGTAGAGTTCAGTTCGAACCCGCGCGACAATCCCAATATCCCCGGCAAAGTCATCCCCTGGACGTCTATCGGCGTGCCCGCGTCAGCCAAGTTCCAGAAACCGAAAATCCATGTCTTTGACCGGCTGTGGGTTGACAAAGAAGTGAACGAGTGGCTTGTCAAGGCTCCGACGCTGCGCTGGGCCAAAGGCAAGCGCGAATGGCATTTCACCCGCGAATGGTGGGGCGCTGAGGCGTGGTCGCAAGCGCTCTATGAAGGAGGCTCTTACATCCCAACATGACACCGCCCTATCCATTGCCGGCCAAGATCAACGGGTTCCGTAGTCGGGTCATCAATGAGATGCTCGACTACCTCGGCGCGATCACGCCGCAGAACTCGATCACTATCCGCCACGAGTACCGGCCGGACGGCGTCGCCTCGGAAGTGCTGCGCGGCTTTGACCTGTACTACCACATCTTTTCGGCGACTGCGGCTTGTGCTTCGATCGGCACCACCGC
>JBFYWS010000337.1:0-3453 GCA_041310935.1 Desulfobacteraceae bacterium
CGGGACCGAGGGCCGGTGTTTCCTGCCGGACGCCAGTCCCGGGGAGGGTTTACCTTCTGGAGAAGATCGAGCCGGTTCTGGCTTTTGAGCCGGTAATAGATCATGGCCCAGGCGCAGGGAATCTCCGGGTTCACTTCGCATCGGCCGCCCTGGGAGCCTCCGCAGGGGCCGTTGAACAGGCTCTTGGCGCAGCGGGCCACTGGGCAGATGCTTCCTGTAAAAGAGAGCATGCAGTCACCGCAGCCGTGGCACTTCTCCCGCCAGATGCCCGGTTCGTCCAGGGCGCCTAAAAAGGTTGTGTTCAATGCGGGAAAAACAGGAAGCGGTGAGAAGAGGTCCGCCAGGGTTTGGACGCCGGCGCCGCATGCCAGAGAGACGACCGCGTCGGTTTCCGGCGGCAGCGTCAGATAGGTTTTTACCAGGTCTTTTTCGCACTGGCGCACGATGCCGTTCACAGCGAATGCGGGCGGCGGGCCACCGGGGTAATAGAGGGGCAGGGACAGTTCGTCGGCAAGCTGCCGGGCCTCCCGGTCTCCCCCGGAAAGACAGACCGAAACACAGGAGCCGCATCCCACCACCTGGACGTTCTTTAGCCCGGCTACCGAAGCGGCGATTTCCTCCACCGGCTTTAGATTTCCTACGATCATTTTGCACCTCCAGGAGAAGGCGGGCTCGCCGGTCTGATACGGAACCAGGCACTCAGGCCCTTTTCGCGGCGATGCGCCGGGCAGAGGGCTTCCGCCGGCATCCGGAGCTTTTCCGAGACTTTTTTCCCGTAGTCGAACGTACACACGGGCTCTCCGCACACCCGGCACTGGGTCAAACCCAGGGCCACCACCTCCTGCCAGGGCGATTCCAGCAAGTGCCTGAATTCCACGGCCTGTTCCGGACAAACCCGCCAGCACTGGCCGCATCGGGCGCACAAGCCCATGTTGTGCATCAGGACGCGTTTGCCGGCATGATCCCGGTAATCGAGGGCCCGGTTCGGACAATTCTGGACGCAGGCCAGGCAACCGTTGCACTTCTCGTTCACTATGAAAGAAGACATTTGGCTTCCACCTATGCGGCACACTTGCGCGTGGGTGCCGCCCATCGTCGCGCAGCCGCTCGCATACGGTCCATTTCCATTTTAACGGGTTCGACATAGTCGATGGCTTTTGGCTCGCAGAAACGGGCGCATTGAGGGTCTCCGTCGCAATGGTCGCATTTGAAAATCTGCCCGCGCTCTTCGTTGAATTGCATCACACCGAAGGGACAGGCCGCAACGCACATCTTGCAGGCGATGCAGAGACCGTAGTCGACCAGCACGCGGTTCAGCTCTTCGTCCCTGAAGATGGCCTTCCGGGGACATACCGTCATGCAGGGTGGATTCAGGCAGTGCTGGCAGTGCATGGGAAGATGGAAACCCTCTTGCTCCCCTTGAATCACCCGGATGCGGGAGAGTGCCGGGTTGCTGATGCCCTGGTGCCTCAGCGAGCATACCATCTCGCATTTTCCGCAGCCGTTGCATTTTTCGGGTTCTACGATCAGTTGCTTGGCCATGGGCCTTCCCTCTCAATGTCCATTATGGAGCGACCCCTTCAGTGTTTCAGCGGTTTCCAGGACCTCCCGGACAATTCCGGGCATGCGCTGACGATCCATGGACCCGGCAAATCCCACGGCCCACAGGGCCAGGGAAAGCCCGCGGTGATTCCCGAGGCTGAGGGCAACAGCGCGAACCCCGGGCAGGTACTCTTCATCGTCCACGGCGTATCCTTCCCGGCGCACCCGGGCAAGTTCTTCAAGATAAGCCTGCCCGTCGGTAATGGATTTTGGAGTATAGGGCGTCAGCCCGTGGCTGCGGATCAACTGGAGCGCCTTTTCATCGTCGAACTGAGCTAGGAACATCTTTCCCAGCGCTCCGGCCAGAACCGGCAGGGAGGTTCCCGGCGGCGAAGATATTTTCAGCGGGTTTGACGCTTCGGCCGCAGCGATGATCATCACCCGGGATCGACTCAGCATGCCTAGAAACACGGTTTGCCCGATCCGGTCGCGCAGTTGGTCCAGCAGAGGCTGGGCCTGCTGGATGGTTCGACGGTAGCTGCGGCTTTTGAAGGCCAACTCCACGATGGCGGGTCCGAGAAACAGCTTTTTACGTTGCGTGCTCTGGTCCAGCACCCCGGCCTTGAGCAATGCCTGCACGAGGCCGTGGACGGTTCCCTTGCTGTAGCCCAGTGCGGTGGAAAGCTCGCTGACTCCCAACCCTTCTGCGGAATCGGCGACCATTGCCAGCAGCTCAAACGCCTTCTGAACCGCTGGCGCCTCGTAGGCCGGCGCTCTCTGGGGTTTTTCGGGCTTCAGCGCCATGTTTAATTCCCGTGAAAAACAAGCGACTTTACCGTAACGGGAAATACCTGTCCGGCAATCAGGGGCTCGCCGATATCAATCCAGTCTCCCTCTTTGAGGATCAACTCATCGAGTGATAACAGATTCGTTTTCAGGCTCGTTTCCCGGCGGATGACGTTTCCCACGCCGCAGGCGATGTCTTTTTCAAAAATCAGGATGATCGGTAATTTCCGGGCGATCGAGTTGGGAAGAGCGGCTTCGACGGCTCGGGCCAGCAATTCCAGCTCGGGATAAGACGCCCTGAACGTATCCTTGAAATACAGTGCGGCGATGTCCTCCCCTTCGCTCAGATCGAACCTCTGAAACGCGACATTGATTTGGGATGTCACGTGTTCGACACTTAACCGGGACCGATCGACATCCACCCGGACGACGGGCACGTTCCGGATGGGAAAGCAAAGGCTCTCATCCATAAAGCCGGAAGACCCGGAGATGGATAAGGAATAGGCCCCCGCGCCGATGACGGTGGCCCTGATTTTATTGGCCGGCTCGATCACCGGAGCGGCCAGCCGAGAGGTCAGCAGATTGATTTTCTTGGCCAGGATCGGGCCCATGTCGTCATAGGCGCCGTTTCCGCCATACATGAGCTCGGCCACGCCTCCCGAAAACGAATATTCATCGATTCGTCCCGGGAAATTCAGATCATCGGTCATCATCAGCTGTCGGGCCAGAGACGTCTTCGCCGGACCGGTGATGACCTCAAAAAGAACTTCGGCAAATCGAGCGGCAATCTTTTCTACATCTGCTTCCGGGATGGAGTCGCCGATGCCGTAGTTCAACCTCATGTCCGCCATGACGTTTGCCGCCGGCGGCGACATGCGCCAAATTTTTCCGTGGGAATTTACGCCCAGCAGCCTGCCCCCCACCGCGACACAGCTGGTCGAAATCACCTTTCCATTTTTGGACACGGCGATGTTGGAGGTTCCCCCGCCGATGTCGCAGGATACTATCGTGTTCTGACAATCTTTCGACCGGGCCGTGGCGCCCGACCCCCTTGCGGCGATCAGGCTTTCGAAATTGGGGCCTGCCGTGGCGGCCACAAATTTTCCAGCGTCACTGGACAGCGCT
>JBFYWS010000342.1:0-6607 GCA_041310935.1 Desulfobacteraceae bacterium
AATGAATCCGCAATCCTAAGATTACCTCGGTTGCGGCTGCATTGTGCGCATTTACCGCTCTTACTGGACCGCTTTTTCCTCAGCCATGTCTTTGGTGATCGGCTCTTTACCAACCTTTTTCTTTTTCCCTCCCCACCACCGGCTCAAACGTACCATCAGCACGTAGTACACCGGCACGAACAGGATGGCGATGAGGGTTGAGGCGAGCATGCCGCCGATGACAGCGGTCCCCAGCGCCTGCCGGCTGGCAGCGCCGGCGCCCGAGGCGAAGGCGAGCGGCACGACCCCGAGGATAAAGGCAAAGGAGGTCATCAGGATCGGCCGCAGCCGTCGCCGCGAAGCCTCCACCGCCGCCTCCATGATCGGCATGCCGTGGGCCAGTAGCTCGCGCCCGTGCTCGACGATGAGGATGGCGTTCTTGGCTGCGAGCGCGATGAGAAGCACCAGGCCGATCTGGGTGTAGACATTGTTGTCGAAGTGGCGCGCGATCAGGGCCAGCACGGTCCCCAGCATGGCGAGGGGCACGACCAGGATCACGGCGGCCGGGTCGGTCCAGCTCTCGTACTGGGCGGCGAGCACCAGGAAGACCATGAGGGAGGCGATTGCGAAGACATAGATCGCCTGGTTGCCCACGAGCTTCTCCTGGAAGGACATGGCCGTCCACTCGAAGCCCATGTCGGCGGGCAGTTTCTGGGCGGCCATGTCTTCCATGATCTTCAGCGCCTGGCCCGAGCTGTAGCCCGGTGCTGCCATGCCGTTGATCGGGGCCGCGGGGTAGAGGTTGTACAAAGTGACCACGGCCGGGGCGGTCTTGAAGCTCACGTCGGTCAGGGTCCCGAGGGGGACCATCTGGCCTTTGGTGTTGCGTACGTTGAGCCGGCGGATGTCGTCGGGCTCGAGCCGGTACTGGCTGTCGGCCTGGACGTAGACCTGGTATGTCCGGGCGAACTTGTTGAACTGGTTGACGTAGTAGGACCCGAGGTAGGACTGGAGCGCGCTGAAGACGCTGCCCACGGGTACGTTGACGTTTTCGGCCTTGACCCGGTCCACCGCGGCGTCGATCTGCGGGTAGCCCTGGCGGAAGGAGGTATTTAGGCCGATCAGGCCCGACTGGGTGTTGCCGTCGCGAACCATCTCATCGGTCATCTGGCCGATCTTGGCGAAATCAAATCCCGCGCCCTTGAGCTGGAGCATCATCTGGAAGCCCCCGGAGACCCCCAGGCCCTGGATGGCCGGCGGCACCACGGCAAACACGATGGCCTCCTGCACGGCGGCGAGCCTGCGGCGCACCTCCCCCAGGATCTTTGCCTGGGTCAGGCCCGATGCGCCCCGCTTTTCGAAGTCGTCATAAATCACGTAGATCACGGACCCGTTGGGCAGGCTGGCGCTATTGTCCAGCAGGGATATCCCGCCGATGGTCAGCAGATGGGCGACCCCCGGTGTTTCCTTGAGAATCTTCTCGACCCTCGCTGCGACGTCGCCGGTGCGGCCGATCGCGGCCGCATCCGGCAGCTGGATGCCCACGATGGCGTAGCCCTGGTCTTCTTCCGGGATGAAGCCGGTGGGGATCGAGACGAAGCCCCAGTAGGTCACGACCATCAGGCCGGCGTAGATCACCATCATAACGCCGCTGCGGTGGACCACCCAGCCGACAATCCGGGCGTACCCGTTTTCAAAGCCGTTGTAGACGCGGTTGAAGCCACGGTAAAACGCGTTGAGCTTGCCGGTCTGCGGTTTCAGGTACTGGGAGCACTGTACCGGTTTCAAGGTGAGGGCGTTGACGGCGCTGATGACGGCTGTCGCCGCGATCACCAGGGCGAACTGGCGGTAGAGCTGGCCGGTGATGCCGGGCAGGAAAGCGGCCGGCAGAAAAACGGCCATGAGCACGAAGGTGATGCCCAGCACCGGTCCGGTCAGCTCGTCCATGGCCTTGATGGAGGCCTCCTTGGGTGTCAGGCCCTTTTCGATGCCGTGTGCGGCGCCCTCGACGATCACGATCGCATCGTCGACCACGATGCCGATGGCGAGGATGAGGGCAAAGAGGGTCACCATGTTCACCGTGAAGCCCATGGCCGCCATGGCGATGAAGGCGCCGATGATGGTCACCGGCACGGTGGTGGCCGGCACCAGGGTGGCGCGCCAGTTTTGCAGGAAGACCATGATGACGAGCAGCACCAGGACGGCGGCCTCGTACAGGGTCTTGTACACCTCATGGATGGAGGCCCGGGTGAAATCGGTCGTGTCGAAGGGGATGGCGTAGCTGAGGCCCTGGGGGAAGCTCTTGCCGAGCTCGGCCATGGCCTTGACGACCTCGTCGGCCACCTGCAGGGCGTTGGCGCCGGGCAGCTGGAATATGGCGACACCCGCGCTGGGTCGGCCGTCGAAATTGCAGAACTGGCTGTAGGTCTGGGCGCCCAGCTCGACGCGGCCGACGTCCTTGACCCGGATGATCCGGCTGCCCTGGCCGGTTGCGATCTTGACGATGATGTTCTCGAACTCCTCGATCTCGTCCAGCCGGCCGGCGACGTTCACCGGAAACTGGAAGTTCTGGCCGGCCGGCGCCGGCGGCATGCCCACCTGGCCGGCCGGCACCTGGAGGTTCTGCTGCTGGATGGCGCTGATGACGTCGCTCGGGTCGAGGCTGAAGGTCTTAAGCATCTCGGGGTCCAGCCACACCCGCATGCTGTACTGGCCGACGCCGAAGACGTTCACATCGCCCACCCCGGGCAGCCGCGCGAGCACGTCCCGCAGGTTGATCCAGGCGTAGTTGCTGAGGAACAGGCTGTCGTAGCGCCCCTCAGGGGAATAGAGGGCGATGACCTGCAGGATGGCGGTGGACACCTTCTTGGTGACGGCCCCCTGTTTCTGCACGTCCTGGGGCAACTGGGGCGAGGCGGTCGCGACGCGGTTCTGAACGAGAACCTGGGCCATGTCCAGGTCGGTGCCGACCTTGAAGGTGATGACGAGCTTGTAGGTGCCGTCGCTGGCGCTCGTCGACTGCATGTAGAGCATGTCCTGAACGCCGTTCACCTGCTGCTCGATCGGAAGCGCGATGGTGTCGGCCACGACCCGGGCGCTCGCCCCGGGGTAGGTGGCCGTGACCTGCACGGTGGGCGGCGTGATTTCCGGGTACTGCGCCACGGGCAGCCCCAGCACCGCCACGACCCCGAGGATGATGGTCAGGATGGCGACGACGTTTGCCAGGATGGGCCTTTCGATAAAGAACCGCGATATCATGCAGGGACTCCGCTATGGCTTGGTGGGGGGCGTCCCCTCTTTGACCGGTGTCACCTTGGCGCCGGGCCGCGCACGCTGCAGCCCGCTTACCACGACCCAGTCGTCGGCCTTGAGGCCGTCTTCGATCACCCGCATCCCGTTCACGTTGGCGCCGACTTTCACCGGCTGCTGGTCCACGACATCCTTGTCGTTGACCACGAGCAGGTAGCGGCCGCCTTGGTCGACCCCGAGCGCCCGCTCCGAGACCAGGAGCACTTTTTCGCGGACTTCGATGGGCAGGCGCAGGCGCACGAACATCCCCGGTATCAAGGCGGGAACGCCGGTTGCGCTCTTGGGGTTTTTGTATACAGCGCGCAGCAGGATGGTGCCCGTGTTCGGGTCCAGCCCCGTGGCGGCGAAATCGAGCCGTCCCTCATAAGGGTAGCCCTCCCCGCCCTCGATGCCGGCAAACACAGGGACCACCGTTTCCTTGTAGTTCACCTGCCTGTCCGTTATTCCCACGAGTCGGATTAGATCGCGTTCGTTCATGGTGAAGTAGGCGTAGATCGGGTCCATGCGTGTGATGTTGGCGAGCGCCGTGGGCTTGCCGGCGCCCACGAGGTTGCCGGGGGTGACGAGATGCCGGTCCATCCGGCCGTCGAAGGGCGCCATCACCCGGGTGTAGCCGAGATTGATCCGGGCAAGCTCCAGGCTGGCCTTGGCCTCGACAATGTTCGCCTCGGCCGCATCGCGCTCGGCCCTCCACTTCTCGACCTCCGACTTGGCGGTGGCGTTCTGTTTTAGGAGGGAAACCTGCCGGTCGTATTCCTGGCCGGCGCGCAGCAACTGGGCCTGGGCCGCTGCCAGCTGGCCATCGGCCTGCTGCATCTTGGCCTTGTACATATCCTGCTCGATGAGGAAGAGCAGGTCGCCCTTTTTCACGTAGTCCCCGTCCTTGAAATGGATGCTGGTCAAAAAACCCTCGACCCGCGCGTCCAGCTGAACCTGGTCCACGGCCTGGGTGTTGCCGGTCAGGTACAGGTAGTCGGTCACCGGTTGCTGCGCCGGCCGGCTCACCGTGACCGGAGGTGGCGGCGGCGGGACGAACTTGTTTTCCTTCAGGTCGCAACCAGCCGTGGAAACCAACGTTGCGATCAATACCGCCATTGCGGGCGCACACCTGAATAAGCCTCGAGTCATATCGTGATTCCTCCTACCAGTCGGGTGTCAGGAGTTTTCTTTCGGTTTCCGGCTGGACGGCCGCCGGTTCGAGAAGCCCGCCCCAATTGGTGCGGTTGCCCATGACCTGGGTAACATCGGCCGGCAGAAAACGTTGCCCCTCCCGAATTTCCCATCCGCCTCCCAGGGCGCGGTAGACCGCTATCAGCCCTTGGGGCAAATCACCTTGGCCGGTGGCCAGGCTGTCCTGCTGAGTCAGGAGGGCCGCCTGGGCGGTGAGCACCGTGGTGTAGTCGGTGGCACCTTCACGGTATTGGATCAGGGCGAGTTCCGCCGAACGCTTGGCGGCCGCGGCCGCCTCCTCCAGGCTGACGAGGCGTTTCTGGGACTGCAGGAAGCCGGTCAACCCGTCCTCCACCTCCTGCTGCGCCCGCAGCACCGTTTCCTGGTAGCCGAAGATCGACTCCTGGAACCGGGCGTCCTGCAACCGGACGCTGTTGGTGATCTGGCCGTAATTGAGGATGTTCCATGCGAACGCCGGGCCGAAGGAGCCGGTGCGGCTATCCCAGGAGCCGATTTGGCTGAGATTGAACCGGCCCACGTCGCTCGCCAGGAACCCGAAGGTTCCGTTTAGGGTGAAGGCCGGATAGAGGTCCGCCTTGGCGACACCGATCAAGGCGCTTTGGGCGGCGGCCTGAAGCTCAGCACTGCGGATGTCCGGCCGGCGGCGGAGCAGGTCCGCGGGGATGCCGACGGCCACCTCCAGCGGGGCCTCCGGGATGGCGGAGCGGCTGCCCAGCATGCTGTCCAGGTTGCGCGGCGGCATACCGAGCAGGGTGCAGAGCGCGTTCTTGGCTTGCCGGAGGTTGGCCTGGATTAGGGGAATGGTGGCCTCGGTGCTCCGCAGCTGGGTGAGCGCCTGCTGCACGTCGCGCTCGCTGGTGGCGCCTCCCTGGAAACGGACGTCGGCGATCCGCAAACTATCTTTCTGAACGATCACGTTGTCCCGGGCGATCCGCAGCCGCTCCTCGAGGGTGCGGATGAGCACGTAGGTGCGCGCCACATCGGCCGTGAGACTCACCAGGGCATTGTCGTAGGCTGCGATGGACCCGAGGAAGTTCGCATCCTCGGACTCAACCGAACGCCGGAACTTGCCCCAGAAATCGATTTCCCAGCTGGCGGTGGCTCCCACCTGGGCCTGCCGGTAATCGAAATCGACTCCGCCCGACTGCTGCGGTGCTGACGGCCCGCGCTCGCTCTCCCGGTTGTAGGAGGCGGCGCCGACGGCCTGCTGGACTTGCGGGTACTGCTCGCCGATGGCAATCCCCAGGCGGGCCCGCGCCTCGAATACCCGGGCGCCGGCCACGCGCAGCGGAATATTTTGAGCATAGGCCGTCTGCACGAGAGTATCGAGGACGGGGTCTTGGAATGCCGCCCACCACTTGTGGTAGTCGGCGGGCACCGTTCGGATGCGGGCACTGTCTTCCTCCAGCCAGTTGTTTCGAATGTCTGGCGTGGGACGACTGAAATCAGGCCCGACCTTCACGCATCCGGCGAACACCATCAGGCATATCAGCCAGATGCACCCTGCAAGCGAACGCTGTGGGGAAATCGTGATGGTCGGCATGCAACCTCTCGCAGCGCACGTTTTGTTCGGCAGGTGCGCTTTGCCTGCTGACTATTTTTGAATAGAGAAATCTTGAAAGATGCCGAAATATCTAGCCGATGGAGAGTTCAGAGCTACTGATAGACTATAAGCCGGCTGTGGGCAAGTTCAAAAATTATTGCCGGTGGCGCAGCACTCGACGCCAGCCTGCCTGAATACATGGCTCCATTCAAAAGGCCGGGTTAAAGGATAGGTTGAGGTATGGATTACTGCAACGAATCTTGATCCAGACAGAAGGGAGTTGAGTTTAGCAGATCAAAGGTGCAGGTATACCTCAAATCGGCGGGGCTGGTAGATCGATCAGGTCTTGAGATAGCTATCGTTTTTCAACGCCCCGATCATAGGTCATTGCTTATTTTATCGAGCAGGTTCCGTAGTATTGGGACGGAAGAATCTCTCCCTCGACAGTGAAGGCATGTCATTCTCCACCGCCCCCCAGCACCGCATAAAGCCTGACCTGATTGGACAGCTGGATCAGGTGGGTCAAAATCAACCCCTGTTGGGCGATATAGAGGCCCCGTTGCGCGTCGAGCACATTGAGGTAGA
>JBFYWS010000343.1:0-3095 GCA_041310935.1 Desulfobacteraceae bacterium
TGCTTTCAGCGCGCCGGAGCGGATGTCCTCCGCCACCGCCAGGCTCGACAGGATCGAAACCCCCACGTGGCTCTTGACGGCTTGGCGGATGGCCTCGGTGCTGCCCATCTCGGCCACGACATTGAGCGCGCCCGCGCCGTGGCCCAGGCGCGCAAGGCTGTCCTGGATCGATTTCAGCGTCCCGGAGCCGCGTTCGCGCGCGATGTAGGGCTCCGCCAGCAGGCTGGCTACCGGGATCTTCTTTTTTGCCGCCCAGGGGTGTCCGGCCGGGACGACCAGGAGCATCTGGTCATCGGTCAACTTCTCCTGCAGGATGTTCCGGTCCCGGGATTCCGCCCCCACCACCCCGAACTCCAGCGCCCCCTCGAGTATTCCGGCAATGACACCCGCCGTGTCGGCGATGATGAGCGCGACCGTCATCTGGGGGTAGCGCTTCTTGAAAAGACCGACCACTCCGGGGAGCAGGTAGCCGCCGGGGATCGTGCTGCCGCCGATTACGAGATTGCCGGTCAGCCGGCCCTGATGCTGGGCCATCGCCGTTTCGGTTTCATCCCTCAGGGCGAGCAGCCGGCGGGCATAACCGTAGAGCAGTCGGCCGGCCTGGGTGGGGACGACCTGCCGGGAGAGCCGGTCGATCAGCCGGCACCCGAAATGCGCTTCGAGGTCCTGGATGTGGCTGCTGACCGTCGGCTGGGACAGGTGCACGATTTCAGCGGCCTTGGAAAAGCTCTTGCGCTCGACCACCCTGCAAAAAATATGAAGCTGCCAGAGGTCCATTCAACCAGGGTCTTGTCTCACCGCGGGGTGGCGAGTAGGGGGAATTTGGTGGTGAGCCGCTCGAGCACCAGCTGCGGGACCATGCCCTTGACGTCGCCGCCGAATTGGGCGGCCTCCTTGATGATGGAGGAACTCGTGTAGATCCAGCGCATCCCGGTCATGAGGAAGACGGTTTGGATCTCGCGGTTGAGGCGCCGGTTCATGAGCGCCATCTGGAACTCAAGCTCAAAATCGGACAAGGCGCGCAGGCCGCGCAGCACGGCCTGCGCGCCGCGCTGCGCGGCGTAGTCCACCAGAAGGCCGTCGAAGGCATCCACCTCCACCCGGGGAGCTCCATTCAGGCTGGCCCGCAGCATCTCCATCCGCTCCTCGAGAGTAAAGAGGAACTGCTTTTTCGGGTTCGTCAGGATGGTCACGATGATGCGGTCGAAGATTTTCATCCCGCGGTGGACCAGATCCAGATGGCCGTTGGTGACGGGGTCAAACGAGCCTGGATAGATGGCGATGCGTTCCATTCGAGCGGTCTCCTCCTGGTTAAGGCACGAAGCGCGCATGTCGCGGGGGGGAATCGGACGCCCGACTCATAGCACACATGTCAAAAACGACACAAGCGTTTTGCCGTAGCGGCGGTGATCCTGCAGGTGAAAGGGCGGGGCCTCCCCGACGGCCTCCCCGCTAGCATGTTCCACCACGATCCGGGCCGTGTCCGCGAGGCACCGGGAGTCGGCGAGGTGACGCAAGGCCGGTGCAATCATGCCCGCGCCATAGGGGGGGTCCATGAACACCAGGTCAAACTTCCGGTCGCCGTCCGTGAGGCAGTTCAGGTTTCCAGCCGCATCCCAGCGCAGCACGCGGGCCCGGTCCGCCAGGCGGCAGGACTGGATGTTGCGGTTGAGCACGCCGAGCGCCTCCTCTCCGTTTTCGATGAACAGCGCGAAATCGGCCCCGCGGCTGAGGGCTTCGATGCCAAACGCGCCGGTCCCGGCAAACAGGTCGAGCACGTGCGCGTGGCGCACGGCACTCCCCAGGATGTTGAAAATCGACTCGCGGGTCCGGTCAGCGGTCGGCCGCGTCTCACGCCCCGGCACCGTGACCAGCTTCTTTCCCCGCAACTGCCCGGCGATGACTCTGAGCGGCATGAATCGGTTTCGTGCAGGGCTGAGAGAGCCCGTCATCAGTAGGTGAAGTCGATGATGTACCAGTCTGTTGAGACGTCCCAGAAGGACATGAAAAACAGGACAGTGTTCAGACCCAGGGGCAGGGTTTTCCGACTGGCCACGGCCTTGATTTGCAGCTGGTACTGTGAACCCTTTGCGATGCGGCTGAGTGGAATGATCTTCAGGCTCTCGATGCGGCTCACCAGCATCTGGGCCTCCTCGAAGGAGGTGGTGATCTCCGGCTCGCTGTTCCTCCAGGAGCGCCGCACCACGAATTCCTTTTTGACCTTGTCGTAGGCGATCGAGTGTACCACGTTGATGTCGGCGATCTTATCGTCGAACCAGATAAAGCGCCCTTGCTTGAGCAGGATGATGAACACGACCGACGTCGTCGTTCCGCTCAGGACCGCCTGCTTGATCTCCTCGGTGAAGGCCCCCTGCAGGCTTGCATACAGCAGCAGGTCATCATTGGTGTTCGACACCGTGATGTAGGTGATGGCGGCGGTTTGGGCCGCCGCCGCGGGGGAAACGAGCAGCAGAACGCTCACCAGCAGAGCGCAGGTCGTATGTTTGCCGTGCGAGGCCATCGCGTTTTGGAACCTCGTTCGTAACTGCTCAAGTGTTTAGAAGTGGTCTCATAACCCCGTCTGACACCCGATGGTCCGCCGCAGGCGGATTGCAGGCCTCTCGAAATGCTTATCCGCCGCAGGCGGACTGCGCTTTCGAATCGGCCTGCGCCTTGCCTTCGGGCGTGATCCCAGGTTTTGAAACCACTTCTATGCTGAAGACGGAAGGCTGAAGTCTATAAAGCATCTCGCAAAGCACGAATCAGGCAATTCAAGACGTTCTCGGTTTCTACGGCCGTTGGTTCAATAGCCAACTCGAATGCGCGAATTCGTGTGTGATCACGCATCGGTTAGTCCCTAAAAGCCTTCAGCCTTCAGTCGATCTACCTGAGTTACCCAATGGGAGTTCATTAACCGATCTGAAATGAAATTGCAAGCACGGGCAACGGCCGGAGGTGGCCATGGCAAAGGTCGCGCCCGGCCGCTATCGGAGCCTCTCGGCGGCATCCGGGCGGGGACACTTCCGCTCGCGCGGAATTTTTCACCGGGGCCGGAAAAAGCGGCCCGGGGCAATCCGGGGATTGTCGACGCGAGG
>JBFYWS010000351.1:0-2906 GCA_041310935.1 Desulfobacteraceae bacterium
TTGCTCGCCAGCACGTCTTTGTAGGCGGCGAACACGTTCTCGGCGCTCACGTTCAACTCGGAGCGGTACTGGCCGGCAAACGAGCTGCCGGCGGCGTCCTCGCCGATGGCGCTGCTGCGCAGGGCCACCGTGACCGGCCCGCCGGCTTCGCGTTCGATTTCAGACCATGCCCCGCGGACGGCTTCGACGAGGTCGGGCGGTACCTCGGCCCGGATGATCAGTTGCTGGATCTCGGCGCTCAGGGAGTAGAGCGCTTCGATGTTTTCGGATTCGGCGGCCTGCATGCGTTGGTCGATTTCCGCCTGCAGGTCGTTGTGCTCGACGAAGCGCTGGTAGGCACGGACCGTGATGCTGAACCCCGGCGGCACGCGCAGGTTCAGGCCGTTTTTGATCTCTCCCAGGTTGGCCATCTTGCCGCCGACGACATCCGCCAGATCCTTGGTCACGTGGGACAGGGGGATGACCAGACGCTCGTCTTCGGTCATCTTGCGGCGGGTCAGGATCTCGTCGACGCCCCGCTGGATGCCGTCGAAGCTCGTAAAGAGGCCCAGGTATTTCCCCGGCGCCAGCCGTTCGATATTGCGGATCATGGAGAACACGTTCACGGAGACCGAGGTGCAGGCGGCGCGCACGAAGGCCATCCCGAAGGGGCGGCTGCCGTGCAAGGCCTCCTCGATGCCGGCCATGATCTCGAGCGCCTTGTTGTTGGCGGAGAGCAGCATTTTGAAGCTGTGGTAGCGGTCCCTGAACTCGATGCGCAAGGCGTCGACGTTCACAGCCTCCCCGGGCTGCTCGCGGGTGAAGAGCTTTTTGAAGAAACCGCCGATCGGCATGATTTAAGCTCGAAGCTCGAAGCTCGAAGCTGGAAGCCAAAAGCGATGAACAGCGCTTGACTATTCTGAGTACGATAATAAGGCGGACGCATCCGCCCGGATAAGCGGTTTTCCGCCTCCGGCGGACAGCTGCAACGTATCCACCGGAGGCGGCCGGATGTGGTTAACTTTTTTTCTTCCGGCAGGAAGAAAAAACATCAGTGCTCGAGTTTCATGCCCCAGCCTTCGAACATGAACATGATGGCGAACCCATACCAGAGGGTGTAGGCCACGTAGAACACCAGCGAGAAGACCACCACCCCCAGGCGGTCCATAATGCTCTGGGGCTCCACCCTGTAGAAGTTGTAGCTCGCTTCGATGCCCTTTTTGCTGATGTTGGCGACCGCCTTGGCCTCCTTGAATTTCTTCTGGCTGTTGAGGTCTTTCTCGATCGCCTTGAAGGCCTGCCACCAGGTGTAAAGGGCCTGGCGCTCGCCGAAACCGTATTTGTCGGCGACCGCTTTTCCGTCGTTCTTGTACATGGCATCGGCGTCAGCGAGGACCCCGTCCAGGATCTTGCCCAAGTCGCCGGAGGCCTTGAGCGTGGCGTCGGTCACGCTGACCGTGGCCCCCGTTTTCGTTAAGAGCCGGGAGGTCTGTTGGGCCTGGGTCGGGTTGGCCATGGCAACGGACAGCTCCACCTTGTTCCCACTGAAGGTTTTGGCCTCGTCCTTGAGCTTCGGGATGTAATAGGCCGAGCCCTTGGAGATGGAGTTGTAGAGGCCGTCGAGGTAGTCCAGGCCGTTCATGCCTCCGAATATCGGGGTGAAGAAAAGGGTCAGCACCGCGAAGAACGCGATGAGCATCACCAGGCCGAGAGTGAATTTCTTCTTGTGTGCGATCATTTTTTCACCCCCTTTCCGAGCCGGACCGGAATGTTCTTGAGGAACGTCCCGATGACCCAGACCGAGAAGATCGTAATGACGATGAAAAACGCGTAGATCCCGATCGACTCCAGGAGGGAGCCGGCCTCCTTGGACAGCGGGATGAAGCCGACGTCGCTGAGCTTGGAGGGCAGGGCGAAGATCCGGTTCACGAACCCGGCGAGCACCGCCATGGCGTAGAACCCGCGGATGGTGATGCCCGGGACCACCTTGGTCGCCATGGCGCCGATCTGGATGCCGAGCAGCGAGCCGAGCAGCATGCCCATGGCCAGCGTGTAGAAGATAAAGCCGTAGATGGCGTACTGGGAAATGGCGGCCCAGCCGGCCGTGAAGATGATCTGGAAGATGTCGGTGCCGACCGTCGTCATGGAAGAGACGCCCAGGACGTAGACGAAAATCGGAAAGGTGAGGAACCCGCCGCCGACCCCCATGATGCCCGCGGCCAGGCCCACCAGGGCGCCGCTGGCCACCAGAAACACCCAGGAGATCGCACGGCCGCCGGGAACGAGGTCGTGGTCGAAGCGGACCATCGGCGGGATGTTGACCCCTTGGATCTTGCGGGGCAGGCCGCCGATATCGGCGCCCTCGGATTTGCCGCCGTGGTGGGCCGTGGTGCCCTTGGGGGCGTCGGTCTTCTTAGAGACCCCGCGCGCTTTTAGAAAGTCGAACAATGCATAGAAACCGAGGAAGCCCAGCATGATCGAATAGATCGTGGTGATGAAGGCGTCGCTGATGACCGGGTTGAGCTCATAGAGGCCGCGGTTGATCAGGCCGCCGAGAGTGGCGCCGAGGATGGCGCCGATCAAAAAAACCGCCGCCAGTGGGACCGAGACGTTGCCGAGTTTGCGGTGGATGACGCTGCCCATGATGGCCTTGGCGAAGATGTGAAAGAGGTCGGTGCCCACCGCGAGGATACCCTTGATGCCCGCGCTCATCAGCGCCGGGGCGATGATAAATCCGCCGCCGGCCCCGATGCAGCCGGTAATCAGGCCGGCCATCAGTCCGATGCCGATCGAGGCCAGGAAAATGGTGGTGGAATAAAAGGCCGGGCTGTAGGTAGACTTGCCCCCCAGCATGTCCGGCAGGTCGTCTGCCAGCGCGATGCCGCCGATCACGATCGGCAGCATGAGCAGGAGCAGCACGAACAGCC
>JBFYWS010000566.1:0-2885 GCA_041310935.1 Desulfobacteraceae bacterium
AATCGTCATAACGCATTAAAAAAGCTGTGTTTAAAACACTATCGCGTGATCCTTCTCGCCGACCGCTTCGCACAACCCCAGCCGGGCGGAACCGCCAGTTATTTGACGAAACTTCAAAGCGCATGAACCGGAATCAAGACTAAAATCCTTCAGTCTTCAGCCTTCAGTCTATCTACCTGAGTAGTTACAAAAATCCGCCATTTTTTCCTTGACTCTTTAAGGATATTAATATTTAATGGAGCAAAGTGGTGGAAAGTGGCGGAGAATTGATACGCATGTTTCGCGGCAGCTCGTTCCATACTCTCGACGACAAGGGCCGGATCGTGGTCCCCACCCGGTTCAGGGACCGGGTGCGCTCGGAGGAGGCCGACGGCCTGATGGTCTCCCGGATGGACAACTGCCTGCTCGCCTACCCCTTCGCGGATTGGCACAAGTTGGAGGAGCGCATCCTGCAGCTGGCCGAAAAAAGCGACTACATGCGCCGGTTCCGGCGGATCTTCATCGGCGGCGCCTTCGAGTGCCTCTGCGACAAACAGGATCGCATCCTCATCCCGCCCACACTGAGACAGTACGCCGGCCTGAACAAGGACATCGTCCTGGTGGGTGTCCTCGACCACTTTGAAGTCTGGTCCCGGGAAAATTACGAGAAAGAGAGCCTCACGATGGAAGGCGATCTGAGGAACCCCGAGGCCCGGAACGAAATCGCCAAGCTCGGCATTTAGGCCCATGGCCTACCGCCACATCCCGGTCATGCGCAGCGAGGTGCTGGAATATCTCAACTGCCGGCCGGGGAAAATTTATGTCGATGGCACGCTGGGCGGCGCCGGCCACGCGCAGGACATCTGCGAACGCATCATGCCGGACGGGCTGCTGATCGGAATCGACCAGGACCCCGCCGCCATCGCCAACGCCGGAATCGTTCTGGAACCCTTTGCGGCCCGGGTCCGGCTCGTTCACGAAAATTTCGCGCAGCTTCCACATGTTCTTTCTCAGCTCGGCATCACCGGGGTGGACGGCATCCTGCTCGACCTGGGGCTCAGCCTGAACCAGCTGGAGAACAGCGGCCGCGGCTTCAGCTTCCAGCGCGAAGAGCCGCTCGACATGCGCATGGACCCCCGCGCGCCGGAAACGGCCGCCGATCTCGTCAACGGCCTGGCCGAGGACGAACTGCGCCGGATCTTCCAGGAATACGGCGAGGAGCACTTTTCCGGCCGCATCGCCCGGGTGATCGCCGCCGAGCGCCGGCGGGCGCCCGTGCAGACCAGCGGCGAGTTGGCCCGCCTCGTCTGCGCGGCTGTACCGGGGCGCACCTCGGGCCGCAGCCGGATCCACCCGGCCACCCGGGTGTTCATGGCGCTGCGCATCGCCGTCAACCGGGAACTCGAGCGCCTCGAGGAATTCCTGGACCAGGT
Organism: Desulfobacteraceae bacterium; assembly: GCA_041310935.1. Classification (GTDB taxonomy): domain Bacteria; phylum Desulfobacterota; class Desulfobacteria; order Desulfobacterales; family SpSt-501; genus SpSt-501. Next base: position 1,413 of record JBFYWS010000566.1, read on the forward strand.
GCCGGACTGCCTGAACCGCGAGGGGCGGCTGTGCATCCTGGCCTTTCACTCGCTGGAGGACCGCATCGTGAAGCACCGGCTGCGGGCCCTCGCGCAAGGCCGTCAACCCGAGTCGCCGTTTGCGACGAACCGAGAGCGCGTGCCGGGCGTGTTGAAGGTGTTGACGAAAAAAGTCCTGCGGCCCGGTCCGGAGGAGATCGCCGCCAACCCCATGGCGCGCAGCACGCGCCTGCGGGCGGCGGAGCGCGTGTGATCGAACGGCAACGGCCGAAACGGGGAGCGCCATGACGGAGCCGGCACCCAAAATCAGACGACGCCGCAACCCGAAGATGATCGCGGTCTGGCTCCTGCTGCTGTGCGTCTTGATCGCCGAGCTGCTCGGGTACACCTGGGTGCGGGTGCAGTGCGTGCGCGTCGGGTATGAAATCGCCGTGCTGAACCGCGAAACGCTGCGCCTGACCGAGCTTCAGGACAACTTCAAGCTGGAGCTCGCGCGGCTGAAATCGCCCCAGCGCATCACCAAGATCGCGCGTGAGAAGCTCGGGCTGACCATGCCCGCGCCCAGGCAGATGATGGTGTTGCCATGAAGGCCAGGAAATCCAATTTCACCCGCTTGCGCATCCTGCTGGTCGGCGTCACGTTCGCCGTCGGGTTCGCGGTGATCGGCGGCAAGGCCTTACTGCTCCAGGTCTATCAGGGTTCCTGGCTTTCCCAGAAAGCCTCCGACCAGGTCGAGGACTCCCTCAAGGCCGTAGGCAAACGCGGGGCGATCCTGGACCGCCGGGGGCGCGAGATGGCCGTCAGCATCGACGCCACCTCCATCGCCGTGCGCCCCGCCCAGGTCAAGGACGTCGAGTCCGCCGCCCGGGACCTGGCGAGCGTCTTCAAGCGGCCGCTTCCGGAAGTGCGAAAAAAGCTCACCTCGGGCAAACCGTTCGTGTGGGTCAAGCGCCAGGCCACCCCCAAAGAGGTCGAGGCGGTCCGGCGGCTGCGGGTGCCCGGCCTCGAGTTCGTCGCCGAAGCGAGCCGCTTCTACCCGAACCGGACGCTCGCCGCCCAAGTCATCGGCTTCACCGGGATGGACGGCCGCGGCCTCGAGGGCGTCGAGTTCTTCTACGACAGCCACCTGCGGGGCACGGACACCAGCGTCAAGGTGCTGCGCGACGCCCTAGGAAACGGGTTCCAGTCCGAACCGCCGGCGGACACCGACGGCAGCGGCCAGAACCTGATCCTGACCCTCGACCAGACCGTGCAGTTCATCACCGAAACCGCATTGAACGAGGCGGTGGAATCGACCCGGGCACGCTCCGGCATGGCCGTGGTGATGGAACCCAAGACGGGCGCCATCCTCGCCCTGGCGCTCGCGCCGACGTTCAACCCGAACGCCTACGACGATTTCAAAAAGCCCGTGTGGCGCAACCGGGCCATCACGGACCCGTTCGAGCCCGGCTCGACCCTGAAAATTTTTGTCGC
>JBFYWS010000575.1:0-4586 GCA_041310935.1 Desulfobacteraceae bacterium
CCGGTGCCGATGACGAGCTGCAGGTACATGCTGCCGGGCATCATCAGGAAGCCGATGAAGACGGCCCCGACGACGGTCTTCCAGTCGAAGCCCTCCTCGAAATGCGTGGGCGGCTTCAACAAATCCCGAAATTCCTGGAGTTCCTTGTCTTCTTTCATAAGTTCAGCTTGAAGCTCGAGGCTCGAAGCTCAAAGGCGGATGATATGGCTTAATACAACTTCCCTCCCCACTCGCACCAACCGAAGAGATAACAGCCCATGTTTGGCTTTCAGCTTCCAGCTTCGAGCTTCAAGCCCGCTTAATCGGGCAGCACCAGATAGCTCGCATAGCTGAACAGCCCGTAGATGGCCCAGGAGCCGGCCATGAAAAAATCGCCGATGATCAGGCCGATGAAAAAGTAACTCAGCTTCTTGAACAGGGCCACCCCGCCGTAGCGCAGGCACAGGGCATTGCAGAGCCAGCCCACGAAGAAGCTGAACCAGAGGATCCACATCGCCGAGCTGTAGGCGGTGAGGTACCCGATCGGGTGGATCGGCCACCAGAGGAAGCGGTGGTAGCAGACGACCAGCACCAGCATGACGGCCGCCCCCGCGGCGGCGAAGATCGTCACCCACTTGCTGGACGCGGCCGGGGCCTCGATCAGGCTGAGAACCCCCTCGTAGACCGACACGGTGGTCCGCGTCGCCCACTCCGTCTCGAGCTCGCGCGCGCCGAACTTGTAGCACACCGAGAGCATGGCGAGAAAGGAAATCACGACGCCGGCCGTCAGGGCCACGGCAATGCCGACCATCACCAGACGGTTGTTGCGGATGCCGTCGGTGATCTTGCGGGCATGCAGCAGCGAGGGCATCAAAGACTCGCGCAGGTCCAGAAACAGCATCTTCTGCACCACGGCGGCGACCACCAGCCCGGCCTGGGTCATGAACTGCGACCCGAAGAGGGCGGTCACGGCGTCGAGTGGGGCCGCGGTGAGCGTAAAATAGGTGATGCCGCCCTGGCAGATGACCCGTGTCGCCACCAGGGTGTAAAGGAAGAAAAACACCGGCACGAGGAACGCGGCCGTCAGCGGGAGCCCGAAGTGCTGACACCAGAACGCAATCCCGAACCCCCCGATGACGAAACCCCAGAAGGCGAAGCGGGTCGGAATCCACTCGGCAGCCGGGTCGTCGTCCGGCCGAAGGCCTGCGGCCTTGAGGATCGTGTCCAGGAAATGAAACCGCGCCACCCAGGCGAGAAACAGGAAAAACACGATGTAGGCGCCGATCATCTGGGTCTCCTCCGGCCGCGAGAGCGTGGGCCCGAAGGTCACCCCCAGTGCTGCCGCGGGGATGTTGACGCCCAGAACGCTGAGCAGGCCGATCAGCAGGGCCCCCGCGGCATAGAAGAACCAGAAGGAGAAGGAGATCTGCTTGGAGGTCAGGAAGGCAAAGCCGATGAAGGCCGGGTAGATGTAGATCTTCAGCTTGTAGAAGCCCGAGAAAAGTCCGACCTTGGGGAAATACGTCCCCGCCAGGATCAGCGTCGGAATCGACGGGATGGACGGGTTGTAGAAGCTCAGTCCGTTGAGCAGGTGCAGGCCGATCGGGATCAGCAGGCCGGCGACCAGGTAACGGTTGGCGAAGAGCTGCCCCAGCCGGTTATCGTCGAGGCTCTCCTGCATCAGGATCGGTACCCGCAGCAGCGGGAAGTTCATGCGCTCGTTGCACAGGGGCTGACGGCCCAGGAGGCTGACGGTGCATACCATCACGAGGTAGCACATCAGGATGAAGCCGATCCAGCCGAGCAGCGGACCGGCCCAGGCCCCCCACGGGATCTGCTGCAGCACCTCCACCCAGCCCATCTGCCGGGAGCCCTCCAGCCCGTTGTAGAAGCCGTCGACCGCCTCTATGCTCTGGGGGTACCAGTTCGCGGGCAGCAGGGGCTGCAGCACCTCGGCCCAGCGGTTCTCAGCCGTGGCGAAGTAAAACGGGACGGTCAGGTTAAAGAAGAAGGTGCGGGTGAGGCCGGTCCAGGCGATTCCGGACAGGAGCATCATCAGGGCCCACGTCACGAGCAGCTCCCGGCCGGTGAGCAACCGGTGCTTTTTGAACACCGCCCGCAGCAGCGCCGTCAGGATCATCATCCACACCAGGATGTAGAACGGCGCCAGCGGGAAGTACCCGCCCCCCAGCGGCGTGCCCTGGCGGTAGGCGTTGTTGAAGGGCGTGATGGCGCAGATCAGAAGGGCCAGCAGGATCCCCAGGATCACGGATCGCAGGCGGATCCGCTCCCCGGTGCCGTGCCGTCTCTCGGCTGTTTCCGGTTTCGGGTCGATGTGGGTCATCTCGTTTCCGTCCCGCCGCGGGTTCATGCCGGTGCCTCCGACGTCTTGTCCGGGGCGGAGCCCACAGCGCCATCCGCCGCCAGCCCCTGCTGCTCGCGGACATCGGCGAGCAGCCGTTCATAGGACAGCTTGGCCTCCTCATCCAGCGAGCGCCAGGCCAGAAGCTGCCGGCGGATGCGGTGCAGAAAGCCCTTGTTGATGCGATGCCAGGCGTTGGACTCCCCGGATTCCCGCGTCAGGCGCACGTGGATCTCGAGACGCCCCGCCTGCTCCGGGGACGGCTTGAACTTGAGATCCACCACCTGCATGATTCCGAAATCGAACGGCGCCAGCCACACCCGACTTTTCAGCTGCAGGCACTCGGAAAACTCGCAGGCCGCCTCCGGGCAGTCGTCGTCCCGGCCGGCGAGGCCGGTGGCGGTCTCACAGGCAAAGGCGAGCGCGATGTCGGAGGTGGAAAACAGCCCCTGGGCGACATCGGTGTGCCCATCGAAGTAATCGTAGAGATACCCGCCGACGCTCACGTGCTCCCGGTAGGTCATCAGGAACGGGAAGACCAGATCGAGCGTGTTGGCCCGGGCGGGCGGCAGGGTCCAGGACCGGTTCACGTCGGGGATGGCGATCTGGCCGGCCACCCTCGACGGGTAGATCACCGACACCAGCACCACCACGATGACAAGCATCATGGCGGCGACACCGGAAAGCGAGGAGTAATTCACCGTGATCCCGGCCCAGAGGGCGGTCTCGGAGAAGAGTTTGGCCGAGGTCTGGGCCAGCAGGTACCCGAACACGACGCTCAGCACCGCGAAGGCGAGCGCCTCGGCGATGAACAGGAACGAGACGTGGGAGGGTGCGAGCCCCACGGACGTGTAGACGGCGATCTCCCGCTTGCGTTCGTAGACGCTGCCGATCATGGTGTTGAGCACAATGAAAACGGAAATGGCGAGGGGGACGATGATGTTGGGGACCCCGCTGTAGCTCATGGCGTCGCTGGCGTTGTAGAGGAAGGTCCCGTCCGGCTCGCCGCTGAACAGGGCCAGCCCGAAACGGTCCACCAGCTTCTGGGCGGTCGCCTGCACCGTCTCCTGGGAGTCGGTCCGGATGGCCACGGCCTTCAGGCGGCCGCCGGCGGCGAGCAGTGTCGGATACGGGACGATCACGGTCAGGTCGGCGGCCGTGTGCTGGTAGCGGCTCTGGAACTCCCGCACGTCCTCCCCGGACTCGAGCGCGTCGACCTCCTCCTCGGTCATCTCGGCCGACATCTCGCGCGGGAAGGTGACCGGGGTCAGGGGCTCGCCGTCCAGGTCCTGGCGGTCCTGAAGCTTCTTCGCCGAGAAGACGCCTACGACCGCAAACCGCATCCCCCACAGCAAAACCGTGTGCCCCTCCGGCCGCCGGGGGTCGATCCCCAGGTTGGCAGCCATGCGATCCGGCAGCAGCACGGAGAGCCGGTCGGCTTCCGTGAACCAGCGCCCGCCCTCGAGGATCGCGTCCATGCCGGAGACGCGGCTTTCGGCGGCGGAAAGTCCCATCATCCCCTGGGCCTCGATAACCCGGCCGTCGGCGCGCAGGGGGACGAAGGTCGTGCGGGCCCGGTCCGGCCCTTCCAGCCACGCCCGCGGGACGACGGTGCCCGTGCCGGCAAAGGTGCTGGTGATGACACCCAGGGCCTCGGAGGGCAGGTCCGTCCAGCCCGCGTTTTTCAGGAGGAATCCGTAATAGGGCACGTGCGCGTCGTAGAGGATGCGGGCATGGTGCCGCAGAGATTTGACCGAGGTGAAGCTCATGATCGTGAACGTCAGAATGACGAGGGTGGTGCAGGTGAGCGCCGTGCGCAGACGCCGCCGGCGCAGGTTGCTCACCCCGAGCATAAAGGCCGCCACGAAGGCTTTCCAGCGCCCGATCTCGCCGCCTTGGGCGCTGCGCGCCCGGGGCTGGAGGCTTGCGATTTCCTGCTCGAAGCGGAAGAAGATGATCAGCGTCACGACCAGGGAGAGTCCCATGATGAGGAAGGCGAGGATCACCACCATGGGGCTGTAGGCCAGCTGGAAGGCCGGGTGCACGTTGTAGATCAGGGCGATGAGCAGCACCAGAATGCCGCTGAAGGCGGCGATGCGCTTGTAGATGTTCGCGTAGGCGAACAGCAGCCGCTCCAGGCAGAAGGCGAACGGCACGAACAGCGCGATATAGAACAGCACGCCGTAGAGGACGTCCTTCTGGGTCCTGTCCACGTCGTCGTACACGCGCGCGGCCAGGGCCCAGG
>JBFYWS010000372.1:0-3451 GCA_041310935.1 Desulfobacteraceae bacterium
GCCGCGGCGGACCGCGATTTTATCGTGGCTGGACCTGCCTGCCGAAGCCTCGGCGCAGGCAGGAGCCACTCCCACAAGGAACAAACTTTCTCGACGGCAAAGTGGCGCCGAACGCCATGACCCGCCTATTTCGCCATCTTGCGGATCTCTTCCACGATCTCGGGGTTGGCCAGGGTCGTGACGTCGCCGACATCCTTCTTGTTGGAGATGGCCCCCAGCACCCGGCGCATGATCTTGCCGGAGCGGGTTTTCGGCATGTCTCTGACAAGCCACACCCGGCGCGGTTTGGCGATCTTGCCGATCTCGCGGCAGATGGCATCCGAGATCTTCTTTTCCAACGCCGGACTGGGTTCGATGCCGGGTTTCAGGGCGATGTAGAGGTCCGGCTCGATGCCCTTGATATCGTGCTTCACCGGAACCACGGCGGCCTCGGCAACCTCCACCACCGTCATCGCCGCGGACTCGATCTCCTTGGTCCCCAGGCGGTGGCCGGACACGTTGATGACGTCGTCGATCCGGCCCAGGATGCGGTAGTACCCGTCCGGGGCCTGGACGGCGGCATCCCCGGTCAGGTAGGGCCAATCGCGCCAGTCTTTGCTCTTGGGGTTCTTGCAGTAGCGCTCATAATACGTGCGCACGAAGCGGTCGCGATCCCCCCAGATGGTCTGGAAGGCCCCCGGCCAGGGGTTCTGAATGCAGATGTTGCCGGCCTTGCCGGCGCCGCGCGGGATCTCCGTGGCATTTTCGTCGTAGATGATGGGATGGATGCCGGGCACCCCCGGGCCGGTACTGCCGGCCTTCATCGGTCTGATCGCCGGCAGCGTGCTGCACAGGAAACCGCCGGTTTCGGTCTGCCACCAGGTGTCCACGATGGCGGCCGTGCCCTTGCCGACCACCTCATGGTACCAACGCCAGACTTCGGGCTCGATGGGCTCGCCCACCGTGGTCATGTGCTTGAAGTTGAAGTTGTACTTGGCCGGCTCGTTCGGACCGATCTTGCGAAGCGCCCGAATGGTGGTGGGAGCCGTGTGAAAGATGTTCACGTTCAGGTCCTGGGCGATTTTCCAGGCCCGACCGGCATCCGGGAAGGTCGGCACCCCTTCGAAAATAACGGTGGAGGCGCAGAGGGCGAGCGGCCCGTAGACGATGTAGGAGTGCCCCGTGATCCAGCCGATATCGGCCATGCACCAGTAGACATCCTCGGGGTGAATGTCCTGAACGTACTTGGAGGTGCCGGCGACATAGGCCAGATAGCCGCCGGTGCTGTGCTGGCAGCCCTTTGGTTTGCCGGTGGTGCCGCTGGTGTACATCAGGAAGAGCGGCGCCTCGGCCGGCATGCGTTCCGGCTCGATCCGCGCCCCGTAATACTTTTTGAGTTCATCGTTCACGAAGTAATCGCGGCCCTTCACCATGGCAGTCGGGCTGGAGGCTTTCCCGGGATAGCGCTGCCAGACGAGCACCTTGTCGACCTTCTGGCCGTCTTTCGCGGCCAAGTCGCAGGCGATGTCCGCGCCCTGCTTGTGGTCGATCAGGTTGCCGCTGCGCCAGTAGGCATCCATGGTGACGAGCACCCGGCTCTGGGAGTCCGCAATCCGGTCGGCGCAGGCCTTGCCCGAGAACCCGCCGAAGACCTGGGAGTGGATCACGCCCAGCCGGGCTAAGGCCAGCATGGTGATGGGCAGCTCGGGCACCATGGGCATGTGCAGGGTGACGCGATCGCCCTTCTTCAGCCCGGCAAAATCGCGCAGCAAGGCCGCAAACTCGTTCACCCGCACGTACAGCTCCTGGTAGGTGATGTGCTCGTATTTTTCCCCGATGGGTTCGGGGGCGAAATGGATGGCAGTCTTGTTCCGGTTCTTGGCCAGATGCCGGTCGACGCAGTTATAGGACGCATTGATTTTGCCGCCGACGAACCATTTAAAGCAGGGCGCGTCGCTGGTGTCGAGGGTGGTGTGCCAGTACTCGTACCAGGACAGCAAATCGGCGTATTCCTTGAAACAGTTGGGGAAGTTCTCCAGGCTGAACCGGTCGAATACAGATGGGTCGGTCATGTTGGCCTGGGCGATGAATTCTGAGGTAGGATAAACGTACTTCTCTTCCCCCCAGTGAACCGCAATCTCGGCCTCGGACGTGCCGACAGCTTCTCTTTCCTCTGCCATACCTCGTTCTCCTTTCTTGAGAAATTTCCATCACCACGATGATCGGTGATGGGCGTTAGCGGTCGGGTTGTTGTTCTTCTGGGTGACAGTGCCTCCTCTCCCCCCTGCAGGGTGTTGAAAATCGATTTTATGAAAAATGCGCTCTAACAGGAGCCGGTGTTGAAACCGGCTCACCTGACTTGACGCCCCGGCCGAAAATCTCGAAAGCGATCTCCAGCGTGGGTTTCAGGAAATCTTTGCGCGTATCGAGCGATCGTTTGCTCTCTTCCCAAAGAATCAGCCCTGAAAACATGGCCCACAGGACTACCGCTAACTGCATCGGGTTGCGCTTCAGAAAGCTTCCGAGCTCGATGCCCTTTGCAAAAATTTCAGAGAGTGTTTGCAGAGACCGCCGCGAGAGGTCCAGAATCTGTTCGTAAAGTTCCGGGGAGATGTTGTCCAGTGTCTCGCTCGCTTGGAGGTGGGAGAGGTTGATCAGCATGAGAGGGTCGATTTCGTATAGCTCCAAAAGGGCTTTTTTAACGGAATCTATTCTTTGGTCATCGGAGAGATCCTTTGTCTCTTTCACACGCTGCAGACTCAAATGTAAGTGCTTGAGCATGCGGATCGACAGGGACGCATACAACTCATCTTTGTTCTTGAAGTAGATGTAGAGGGTCCCGGGGCTCAGTTCCGCTTCGTCAGCGATATCTTTGATGGTGGTTCGGGAAACTCCTTTGGAGGTGAATACTCTCTTGGATGCCGCAATAATCTGCTGGCGGCGTCTTTCGCGGTCTCTGATCTGGCGGGTTTGAATACCCATAGATTTAATGAACTCGATTCATGGTGTGCTCTCTTATAAAAAAACTTTATTATGTTTGTCAAGATAAATCTTTTCATTTTTTTTAATTTAATATAAACTATAATTGATACTACAATGTGGCAGTGGCTTCGGCTGTCTGAGAGTGATCTTCGCGGGAAGCGGGTTATGTCGCGCGGTACCGTCCTCTCGATAACGAAATTGATTGACGCGATTCCCTCTTTTACCCCCTTTGACATAAGGGGTCAGGGTGATTTTTGAATCGATTTCTTTGAAAGTTGATCCACGTTACTTGAATTATTATCAAGGAGGCGCTAACAAAGGGTCAATCGAACGCTGACGGTTCCATGTCGCGAAACTCTGAGGTAGGAAAGGAGTTCGAATGCTTGCCATTCGTCAAAAATGGGATTCAATGCCGCCCGTCGTTAAAAAGGCAATCATCTGTTTGCTGGTCGGGTGGGCCGCGCACTACATTTTTTATTTCGGTTTCATC
>JBFYWS010000014.1:0-4375 GCA_041310935.1 Desulfobacteraceae bacterium
TGAAACGCGTCGGCGTGCAGGACACCTTCGCCGAGTCCGGCCCGTACCTGGAGGTGATCGACAAGTACGGCCTGACCGCCCGGCACATCGTCAAGGCCGTAAACGAGGTGCTCAGGCGCAAGCCGGCCGTCAAGGTCACGTCGTACGCCAAACCGGCATCTAAACCCAAAGCCAAAGCAAAGAAATCGAAGGTGAAGGCCAAGGCCGGCAGGAAGCGCTGAAGAACAACACTTCACTGAAGGCCGGGTGCCGCGCCCGGCGCCATCCGGTGTGGAGCGAAATCCCCCCAGCCCCCTTTTCCAAAGGGGGCGAGACGCCGGAATCGGCCTTTTATAAAACCATGAAAAACAATCAACCCTCTCCAGCGGGCATGGAGAGGGTTGATTGTTTCAGCGATCAGTAACCGATTGCACCGTCTGCAGCGCCTCTGAGCCCAACCGCCTCCTCAAGCGTTGCCGAGCCGTCTTTGCATGACAGGCATCTTCATATGTGGTAACTACTCAGGTAGATAGGCGGAAGGCGGAAGGCTGAAGGCTGAAGGAAAAGAGATGCGTGGTCATCATCACCCTTCAGCCTTCAGTCTAAACACCTGAGCAGTTACGCCATATGGAGGTTTGAAGTGAGCATCAAGAGTGTATGCGGCTGGTTTGTGGCCTTGATCCTGCTCGCCGGGTGTTCATCCGTCAGGGTTTACACCACCGACCCCGCCGCCCGCCAGGTGACCTCCGCGCACTTTGACGTGCTGCTGCAACCGCAGTTGGCAGCCGGAAAGACCTATTTCAATTCTTTCCGCTTCGTCATCACCAACAAGACCGACAAACCCTTCTCCGTCGATTGGGACGACAGCTACTACCTGCTGGACGGGCGCCGGCAGGGCCAATTCGGCTGGACGGGCATGCGCGTCGACGACCTCCGGGAGCTTCAAAAGAGCCCCGTCAGCATCGTGGCCCCCGGGGAAACACGGGCCGGGGTGATTTTCCCCATCCAGTTTCTTGACCGCAAGAAGCTGCGCGACGGGGCCCGCCCGGGAAGCGGGGAGACGGTCGGCCAGGCGCTCCTCGGCGCGTTGCCGGAGGGAGTGAACGGGATGGAGCTGACGGTGAACCTGGACGGAGAATCGGTTCGCGAAACCCTGACCCTGCAGATCACGTCGGCCCGGCGATGACACCCTTGCGGAAAATCCGGGTCCGTCGCTTGCTCACCACGTTGAACCGGGACCAGGCGTTGACGATCGTGGTGTTGGTTTCGAGTTCCCGGTTGGTTTCGATGCTCCGCACGTTTTTTTCGCGCACCGACCGATACATGCCGAGGATCATCATGGGCAGAATCCGCTGGGGGTTGGCGCCCGGGCGGACGCCGGCAAAACAGAAGTCCACGGTGTCGTAGTGCTTGAAGCCTTTCAGAATGTGGTAAAACCCCAGGGGCCAGAGCCTGCCGTTGGCTTTTTGAAACGCGCGGCTCAGGGACGGCACCCCGATAAAAAACCCCTGCAGCCGGTCCTGCCGGTCCATGACCACCTGGACGAAGCGCGGGTCGATATACTCGAAGTACTTCTTGTCGTAGTAGGCTTTCTGCTCTTCGGTGAGCGGGGTGACGCCATAGAGCGGCTCAAAGGATGCCTCCAGCACCTCCCATAACCGGCCCAGATACTCCTGAAGCCTTTTCTTGGTGAGATCCGTGACCAGGCGGTAACCCTCCGCCTCGGCGGCCGGCAGGACCTTTTTCTCCATCATTTTAAAAAGTGCCGGCGTCTCCTCAGGGACTTCAACGCGCTGCTCGATATAATCGACTTCCTTTTCGAAGCCGAACCCTTCAAGCAGGTTGCGGTAGTAGGGCTTGTTGTAGCTGCCGGCGACCGTCGGCAGGGCGTCAAACCCGTCGACCAGCATCCCCTCCGGGTCAAAGTCCGAAAACCCATGCGGCCCAGTCATCTCGCGGCAGCCTTCGCGGGCAAACCAGACCTCCAGATGCCCGAGCAGCGCCGCTGCGACCTGCCCATCGTCCACGCATTCGAACCATCCGAACCGCCCCCGGCGAAACCCCAGCTTCTGCGCTTCGAGCGTGTGAATGATGCCGCACACCCGCCCGACCACGTTCCCGTTGCGTGAAGCGAGGACCAGTTTGGTGTCGGCGATCTTGAACGACGGGTTCTTTTCAGAGGAAAAGAAATCCAGCTCGTCGCGGGTCAATTTCGGGATGAAGTTCGGGTCGCCTTGGTAGAGCCCGAGCGGGAATGTGACCCATTTTTTCAGGTCCGGCCGGGTGCGGACCTCGGTGATTGAAATCGTCATTGGTGCCCTGCCTTTTGTGGGGGTCGCAATAAGAGATTTCCATACCATACGCCCGGGGAAAATGCCATCGCGAGGGCGGACCGTTCCGGGCCGAGGGTGCCTTTTTACAGTTCCATCGACAATGAAACTCTTGCGTTTTTTTGGCATTTTGGCTAAAAAGAATATTTCTGAAAGTACGGTCACTACTCAGGTAGATAGACTGAAGGCTGAAGGCTGAAGGCTGAAGGGCAATGATGATCATTCATGACACCATCACCTGTCAACGGTTCCAAACGATTTTGGCTTTGTGTGATCGCGCATGTCTTCTTCAGTCTATCTACCTTCAGCCTTCAGCCTAAACACCTGAGCAGTTATAAAAACACAATAAAACTAAAACCGCCGAACGGTTCATGTTGCAGATATGACAAACTCGATCATCACGAAAACCGGCAGCTATATCCCCCCGGACAGGGTTCCCAACAGCCATTTTCTCGAGAACGTTTTTTACGACGCCAGTGGACAGTTGCTCGATCGACCGAATTCCCAGGTTATCCAGAAACTCCACGAGATCACCGGCATCGAGGAGCGACGCTATGCGCCGAAAGAGGTGTGCGCCTCCGACATGGCGTTCATGGCGGCGGAGGCGGCGCTGGACGGGGTGGACCGGGAAAGCCTCGACCACATCATCGTGGCCCATAATTTCGGCGACGTGAACGCGGACAGCCTGCGGCAGGACATGGTGCCGACACTGGCCGCGCGGGTCAAACACCGGCTGCGTATCAAGAACCCCTACACCGTTGCCTTGGATCTCCCGTTCGGCTGCCCGGGGTGGCTGCAGGGGGTGATCCTGGCCGATTATTTCATCAAGTCCGGTGACGCGAAGAAGGTCCTGGTGATCGGCAGCGAGAGCCTGGCGCGGGTGGCAGACCCGCACGACATGGATTGCATGATCTATTCCGACGGTGCCGGCGCAACGCTGGTGGAGGCGACGAGTGCGGATGCGGGCATCCTGTCGCACATCGCCCGCTCCGACACGTTCGATCACGCCTTTCTGTTGCGGATGCGCGCGTCCTACGATCCCCGGCAGGACCGCAGCAACCTCTACATCAAAATGAACGGCCACGACATTTACCGGTATGCCGTAAAAACCGTGCCGCTGGTGGTCAAACAGAACCTGGAAAAGAGCGGGCTCGGCCTCGGCGACATTAAACGCATACTGATCCACCAGGCCAATGAAAAAATGGATGCGGCCATCATCAAGCGGCTATTCGATCTCTTCAAGGTCAAGGAGATTCCGGCCGACATCATGCCCATGATCATCTCCTGGACGGGCAACAGCTCGGTGGCGACCCTGCCGACGCTGCTCGACCTGATCATGAAAGGCAAGATGGACGACCACTGCCTGGAGCCGGGCGATCGTGTGGTGTTTGCCTCGGTCGGCGCGGGGATGAACATCAATTCCATGATCTACAAAATGCCCTGACAATCGGCTTTGACCGATTGTCAGGGCATTTTTCCTAATTATACATTATCGCTTGACAGCCCCACGCCTGTCGAATATCGTGCTGTGCTGTTGACGGTCGATATCATTCCCGATCCCTTTTATTTTATGGGATTTTCACCATTCACGAAGAAGGAGTCTGTGATGAGAAAACTGCTCGCGTTGTCCCTGGTCCTGACGGTGGTGTTGGCATGGGCTGCTCCTCAGATGGTTCCGGCGGCGGATTACAAACCGGAATACAAGCTTTCGACGGTGGTCGGCAAGCCTTTCCCCTGGGGCATCGCGGGTGAGCGCTGGGCCGAGTTGGTCAAAGAGAAGACCAATGGCCGCATCAACATCAAGTGCTACCCTGGCGTCAGCCTGGTGGGCGGCGACCAGACCAAGGAGTACACGGCCATCCGGCAGGGCTCCATTGACATGGCCGTCGGCTCCACCATCAACTGGTCTCCGCAGATCAAGGAATTGAACATCTTTTCCATGCCCTTCCTGATGCCCGACTACAAGGCCATCGACGCCCTCACCGGCGGAGAGGTCGGCAAGGAAATCTTCAAGATCCTCGAGAGCAAGGACACCGTCCCGCTCGCCTGGGGCGAGAACGGGTTCC
>JBFYWS010000029.1:0-3273 GCA_041310935.1 Desulfobacteraceae bacterium
TCCCCGCAGCCCCGGTGGTCAAAGCGGAAAAACGCCAGGCCGAGAGCGTTGCAGGCCTCGGCGAGAGCGATCTGCTTGGGAGAACTGCGGTCGCTCAGCAGCCCGTGGCAGCCGATGACGACCGGCGGGTTGTCGGCTGCGGGAAGATGCAGCGTCCCCTTGAGCTGGAACCCGTCCGCGGTAAACTGAATGTCCGTGGTGGGCGTGTGGTTTGAAAGCCCGGCCATACCTGCCTCCGGCACGAAAATCCTTGAAGTCCGCGACTCGTTCCTCTAATCTACACCACATATGCGACGGCGCCAACAGACGATTGTCGAAACCGATATCACGGGGCTGGCGTTCGGCGGGAAAGGCATTGCCCGGATCGACGGGCTGGCGGTCTTCGTGGAGCGGACGGTTCCGGGCGACAGGGCCCGCATCCGCATCACCCGCAAGAAGCGCAACTACGCCGAAGCGCAGCTGGAGGAGATTCTTACGCCCTCCGCCGACCGGGTGGCCGCCCCCTGCCGCTACAGCGGCATCTGCGGCGGGTGCACCTGGCAGTTTCTGCGCTACGAGAAGCAGCTTGAATACAAGCGCCAGCACGTGGCCGAGTCTCTGGAGCACATCGGCGCCATCACCGGGGTGCCGGTTCACGCCACCCTCGCGTCGCCCGTCCTGTTCGGGTATCGCAACAAGATGGAGTTCACCTGCACGGACCGCCGATGGCTCCTGCCCGAGGAGATGGGGCAGCCCGGCGCGGAGAACGACTTCGCGATAGGGCTGCACGTGCCGGGCACGTTTCACAAGGTGATCGACGTCGCAGAATGCCTGCTCCAACCGGCGGCGGGCAACCGTATCCTGGAGGCGATCCGGGACTTCATCCGCTCCTCGGGCCTGCCGGTGTACGGGTTGCGCAGCCACGCGGGGTTCTGGCGTTTCGCCATGCTGCGAAACTCGGCGGCGAACGGGGGCTGGATGGTGAACATCATCACCGCCTTCGAGGACCGGGCGATGGTGACGACGCTTGCCGAACGGATGACGGCGGCCTTCCCCGAGGTCGTTTCGGTCGTGAATAACGTGACGGCGCGCCACGCCGGGGTCGCCATCGGCGAGTTCGAACAGGCGGTAATCGGCACGCCCTTCATCCGCGACGCCATCGGCCGGTTCGAATTCGACGTCTCGGCCAATTCCTTCTTCCAGACCAACACCCGGGGTGCGGCGCTCCTCTACCGGACGGTTCTGGAATATGCCGGCCTGGAAGGGCAGGAGACCGTGCTCGACCTGTACAGCGGCACCGGCACCATCCCCATTTTTATCTCGGAGCACTGCCGGGAGGTCGTCGGCATCGAGATCATCGCAAGTTCCGTGGCCGATGCGGAGAGAAACTGCCGGCTCAACGGAGTGTCCAACTGCCGATTCATCAAGGGGGACATCCTGGAGGGCCTGTCAGGGCTCGCGGTGCGGCCGCAAGTGATGATCATCGATCCGCCGCGGGTCGGCATGGCCAAGGAGGTCGTGCAACAGGTGCTCGCCATGGGCCCGGGGCGCATTGTCTACGTTTCCTGCAATCCGGCGACCCTCGCCCGGGACCTCGTGCTGCTGCAGGAGGGCTACGCGGTGCGGGAGGTCCAGCCGATCGACATGTTTCCCCACACCTTCCACGTCGAATCGGTGGTGCGCTTGGAGCGAAAATAGGGAACGCCAAAGGAGGGTGCCATGAAAGTCGTCTTCCACGAAGACTTCTACCAGGTTTACGCCTCCGACCCGGCGGCGGCAGCAGGCCGCATGGAGGCCATCGTCGCCGTGCTCGAACACCACGTGGAATTCGTCACGGCCGAACCGGCCACGGAAGAGCAGATCGCCGCCGTGCATACGGCCGCCCACATCGAAAGGGTCCGGCAGATGGGGCTCTACGACATCGCGGCCTTGGCCGCCGGCGGCGCGGTGCAGGCGGCCGCTATCGGGCTGACCGAGCCGTGCTTTGCCCTCATCCGGCCGCCCGGCCACCACGCCTCGGCCGGCTCCTGCTGGGGGTTCTGTTTTTTCAACAACATGGCGGTGGCTATCGCAGCGTTGAAGGAGATGGGCAACATCCAGGCGGCCCATATCCTGGACTTCGATCTGCACTTCGGCGACGGCACGGTGAACATCCTGGAGCGCCGGGAATATGTCGGCATCCACAACCCGGGCGCCCACGAGCGCAAGGCGTACCTGTGGGAGGTCGCCGAAGAGCTGGCGCGCTGTCGGGCGGACATCATCGGTGTATCCGCCGGCTTCGACAACCACCGCCAGGACTGGGGCGGGCTGCTCACGACCGAGGACTATTTCGAGATGGGCCGCATGGTGCAGGAGGCCGCCAAACGCTGCCACGGCGGGTGTTTCGCGATCCTGGAGGGCGGCTATAACCACGATGTGCTGGGCCGAAACGCCCTGGCATTGATCAACGGACTTTCCGCCTGAAATCCATGGTGCGGGTTGATTGGAGGAGGGTCCATCGGTCGGCTGAACTCGTATCCAGTCTTCGCCCGTATCGGTGATGTCAAGGTCGATCGAGTCGATCAGACCCATTCCACGGGGACGAGTTTTTCGGTCTTTTTAAATTCCGGATCACCGAAAAGTGGTTGCGGATAGGTTGCGGATCGATGTAATGTCGCTACACGCTGAAGGCATTTTCGGGGGGGGCTATTTTGAAATCCGGACCAGTACCGGACCAGAAAACGAAGTGTTTATAAGAAGTCAACCATTTTAAATTAAACAAAAAAATGGCGGAAGTGCATGGGAATCGAACCCACCCGGGACGGTGTTAGCGCCCCACACCGGATTTGAAGTCCGGGAGCCTCACCAGACAGCTGCGCACTTCCGCGTTTGAACCGGCAATAGCGAGCGCATTCCCCGCTGTTGTCAGCCGGGTAAGCGAGCGAATCAGAAATAGATCACTGACCTTACCGGGAAGATTCCTCGCCGCTTGCGGCGGGGAGCTTCAAAAATTATGACTGATTATTTCTTCCCAATCTTAAATGGATTATCGGTTTTGTCAATCTTTAAATCCGGGGTGGCGGGGTTACGTTCATGCTGAATTCTGATCGACTGGCGGCGAACTTCCGGGCGCTCGCGGAAACGAGCAGCCTCTCGAGGCGAGAAGCGAAGCTGGCGGCGGGCCTGCGCCGGGACCTGGAATCCCTGGGCGCTGAAACATGGGTCGATGATTCGGGGCCCCGGACGGGCAGCGACACCGGCAACCTGATCGCCCGGCTGAAGGGCAACCGCGATGCGCCGCCGCTGCTGCTAAAT
>JBFYWS010000030.1:0-2547 GCA_041310935.1 Desulfobacteraceae bacterium
CCCCCGCAGCATGTCGGCGAGCTCGTCGGGCAGCGGGAACATGCGGATGGATTCCGGCAGATGGGTGTAGGCCGTGCGGGAGCCGGCGATCAGCTCTCCTAAAAACGGCATCATGTAGAACGAATAGGCATCATAGAGCCACCGGAAGACGGGCCAGACCGGGCGCGAAAACTCCAGGCACATCAATTGACCGCCGGGCTTGAGCACGCGGTGCATCTCGGCGAAGCCCTGCGGCATGCGGGTCACGTTGCGGATGCCGAACCCCACCAGGGCGGCGTCGAAGCGTTGGTCGGGAAAGGATATCTGCTCGGCATCGCCCTGGACGTGCCGGATGACCCCGGCCAGCGGCCCGCCCCGGACCTTGTGCAGGCCCGCCTCGATCATGGCGCGGTTGATGTCGTAGATCACGACGCGGCCGTGCGGCCCGACGCGGCGGGCGCCGAGAATGGCCAAGTCCCCGGTGCCACCGCACACATCGAGGACCGTGTCCCCGGGGCGCAGATTCAGCATGCGAACGGATGCGCGTTTCCAGGCGTGGTGAATGCCGAAGCTCAGCAGGGAATTCATGAAATCGTAAACCTGCGCCACCGAGTTGAAATGGCGCACCACCCGGTCGGTCTTTTCGCGGGCGCAGATACGCTCGTAGCCGAAGAAGGCGGTTTCATCCGGGGGGTTTTCCACCTGGCGCCGGCGTTCGTCGTCATCCATCCAAAGGGTTTTGTTCAGGGGCATGCCAGCTCCAGTTCAGGCATTGACGGTTGCGGCGGGAGCGCTTTGTCCTCCGGCGACATCGGTCATGAGCGTCTGCAGTTCAGCGCCTTCGATGGTTTCCTTATCGAGGAGCACCGTGACCGATTTTTCCAGGGCCGCGCGTTTGTCCTTGAGGATGCCGAGCGCCCGGGTATACTGGGCGCTGATGATCGCGTTGATCTCCTGGTCGATTCTCTCGGCCGTCGCCTCGCTGTACTCCCCGGTGCTCTCCGGCATGAGGTTCATGAACTGGGCGCGGCGGTTGGAGGCATAGTAAACCTGGCCGACGTTGCTCATGCCGTACTCCTTGACCATGCTGCGGGCGATGTCGGTGGCACGCGACAAGTCGTTGTGGGCACCGGTGGAAATGTCGCCGGAGACGATCTCCTCCGCGGCGCGCCCGCCCAGCAGGGTGGCGATCTTGTTTTCGAGCTCGGTTTTGCTCATCAGAAACCGGTCTTCGGTGGGCACCTGCATGGTGTATCCCAGGGCGGCGATTCCCCGGGGGATGACCGTGATTTTATGGACCGGGTCGGTTCCGGGTAGCGATATGGCGACGATCGCGTGCCCCAGTTCGTGGTAGGCCACGATTTTCTTCTCCTTGGGGTTGATGACGCGGTTTCTCTTTTCGAGCCCCGCGACCACCCGTTCCACCGCCTCCTGGAACTCCGGCATGTCCGCCTGCTGCTTGCCCCGGCGCACCGCCAGCAGCGCCGCCTCGTTCACCAGATTGGCGAGATCCGCACCCACCATGCCCGGGGTCATGTTCGCCAGCCGTTCGATGTCCAGGTTTGAGGCGTATTTGATTTTTTTCAGATGCACCCGCAGAATGGCTTCGCGGCCTTTCCGGTCGGGGCGATCCACCAGCACCTGGCGGTCGAAGCGGCCCGGCCGCAGCAGGGCCGGGTCCAGAATCTCCGGCCGGTTGGTGGCCGCAATCAGGATGACCCCCACCTGAGGATCGAAACCGTCCATCTCCACGAGCAACTGGTTAAGGGTCTGTTCGCGTTCGTCGTGGCCGCCCATCCCACCCATGCCCCGGGCCTTGCCCAGCGCATCGAGTTCGTCGATGAAGATGATGCACGGTGCCTTGGCCTTGGCCTGGGTGAACAGGTCCCGCACCCGGGCGGCCCCCAGGCCGACGAACATCTCGACGAACTCCGAGCCGCTCATGCTGAAGAAGGGCACCCCGCTCTCCCCGGCCACGGCCTTGGCGAGCAGGGTCTTGCCGGTGCCCGGGGGGCCGACCAAGAGGACACCGCGCGGCATCTGGCCGCCGATAGCGGTGAAGCGGCCCGGCTCCTTGAGGAACTCGATGACCTCCACGAGCTCCTGCTTGGACTCATCCACCCCGGCGACGTCGTCGAAGCGCACGCCGACCTCGTCCTGCACGTAGATCTTGGCCTTGTTCTTTCCCAACGACATGAAGCCCGGCTGCTGGCCCTGCATGCGTTTCATCAGGAAAAACCATATGCCGACAAAAAGAAAGACCGGTATGATCCAGGAGAGGAGGTCGCGTACGAAGGTCGACTCGATTTCCCCCTTGAAGATCACGCTATGGCCGGCCAGAAGCTCGGACAAATCCTGGTCCACCCGGATCGTCCGGAACGCCTGCCCTTGCTCCTTACTGTCGGCCGTGGGTTTCAGGCGGCCCTGGATCTGGTTGGCGGTGATGGCCACCTCCGCCACCCGGTTTTCGTTGAGGGCTTTTAAAAATTCACTGTAGGGGATGACCTGGACCGAAAGGGCCGAAAAGAGCATGTTTTGGATGATGAGAACCACCCAGACGCCCAGCAG
>JBFYWS010000055.1:0-3433 GCA_041310935.1 Desulfobacteraceae bacterium
GTGATGGTCTTGCCGCTGAGCTCGCCGCCGTTGAACTTGGTGATGGCGTCACGGGCGCCGTCCTCGCTCTCCATCTCGACAAAACCGAAACCCTTGCTCTGGCCGGAATAGCGGTCCTTGATGATCGCCACCGAGGCGACCTTGCCGGCCATGGAAAAATTATGATTGAGGTCCGTTTCCGTGACTTCGGTCGCCAAGTTGCCTACATACAACTTCTTGTTCATGGTGTGTTCCTTTCTATGTTGGTGTTCATCCGGGCCGTCCCGTACTGGAGGGTTCGCGCGGGCGAAAACGCCCATGCAAGCCCGGATGCAACGGTAACTGGGGGGCACTCCCCTCGTGAAACCCGGTTCGGACGGAAGGTTTAGACCGCCTTGACGTTGGCAGCCGAAAGGCCCTTCGGTCCGTTCTGGACGTCGAAGCTCACGGACTGGCCTTCTTGAAGGGTCTTGAAACCGCTATCCTGGATGGCGCTGAAGTGCACGAACACATCGTTGCCGTCTTCGGCCGTGATAAAGCCGAAACCCTTGCGTTCGTTGAACCACTTGACTTTACCTTGGGTCATCGTTGGCATCCTCCTTTCTTCGATTTTTTAAAGGGAGGATTACGACGCCGGCAGAAAAAAAACCACCACAGTTTGGAGGGTGTGGTGGTTAAACCTACGCTTCAAAATGTTTTCATCCAACCTTTGATACGCCCGGAACCCCCAAAGGTGGATTCCGTGTGACCGAAGGGATAGTAGTACCGTTCGGTAAGCGGGTCAAGCGGAAAATTTTCGCCCCCGGTCGCTTGCGACGCTGCCGGCTGCGGGAAACCGCTGCGGGCGCCCGTTCAACCCCGCATCTTCTGGATCAGCGCAAGGTCGGCCAGCACCAGCGCCGCCATGCTCTCCACGATGGGCACCGCGCGCGGGACGACGCAGGGGTCGTGGCGGCCCCGGGCCTCCAGCGTCACGGGTTGCCCGTCGAAGTCTGCGGTCGCCTGGGCCTGGCCGATGGTGGCCGGCGGCTTGAAAGCCACCCGAAAGACGATCGGCTCGCCGTTGGTGATGCCGCCCTGCACGCCGCCGGAACGGTTGGTCAGGGTGCCCAGCCGCCCGTCTTTCAGCACGAAGGGGTCGTTGTGCCGGCTGCCGCGCATGCGCGCACCCGAGAAGCCCGCGCCGATTTCGAAGCCCTTGGTGGCCGGGATGGAGAGCATGGCCTGGGCCAGCAGGGCCTCAGTCTTGCCGAACACCGGTTCTCCCAGCCCGACGGGCACGTTGCGGCAGACACAGGTGACCACACCGCCGACCGAATCGGCCGCCTCAAGCACCCGGGAGATCTCCGCAATCATGCGGCCGGCTGTTTCCGCGTGGGGACAGCGGACAGCGCTTTGGTCCACGGCCGCCCGGTCGATGCGCAGCGCATCGACCTCCGGAGCGTCCAACTCGCCAACGGCGCTCACCCAGGCGACAATCTCGACCCCGTGGCGGTCCTGCAAGAATTTCTCGGCTACCGCCCCAGCCGCCACCCGACCGATGGTCTCACGCGCGCTCGAGCGGCCCCCACCGCTCGCGGCCCGGATGCCGTATTTAGCCTGATAGGTGAAATCGGCATGGGACGGCCGCGGGGTCCGGTCCAGGTGCTCGTAGTCGGCCGGGCGTTGGTCGCGGTTGGGCACCATCAGCCCGATGGGGGTCCCCAGGGTGAGCCCGTTTTGGGTGCCGCTCAGAATGGTGACCTGATCGGCCTCCTCCCGCTCGGTAGTCAGCCGGCTCTGGCCGGGCCGGCGGCGGTCGAGCTGAGGCTGGATGTCGGCTTCGGTCAACGGCAGCCGGGCGGGGCATCCGTCGATCACGACCCCCACGCCCCGGCCATGGGACTCGCCAAACGTGCTCACCCGGAACAAGGTGCCAAAAGTGCTGAACATCGGGTTTTCTCCTTATCGATGCTTAGAAGTGGTTTCATAACCCCGTCTGACGCCCGATGGCGGCGTTGCAGACCTCTCGCAATGCTCATCCGCCGCAGGCGGACTGCGCTTTCGAATCGGCCTGCGCCTTGCCTTCGGGCGTGATCCGAGGTTTTTAAACCACTTCTACACTTAGATCATCCATCCCGTTTCTTCAAGACGTCCGACCTTACGAAAGGCCACAAGAATGAATTCTAGTTTGGAAAATGGAGGCGGCATGGTTATCTTACCCCAAACCACACCTGATCGGTGTCGAGCGCGGCTGCGAAATACGCGCCTGCGATTAATTACCCGGGATACTATGATGGATTTGGACGAGGAAACTACGAAATACGCGAAAGGCGCGAAAAGGGAAGCCAAGCTACTGCTTAAAGACGATAGCCACAAGCAATGTGACTCAGGTAGATAGAATGAAGTTGGATAGGCTGAAGGAAACAACTTGGGCGATCATTATTACGCTTCGGTCTTCAACCTAAACACAAGTGTAGTTAAGCACTTTCGCGTAGTTCGCGCATTTCGTAGTTCAAATTGATTGCATTGATACATAACATCAAATAATTCGGCCGGGAGCGCGTGCGCACCAAAGCTCGCCGCGCCGGCCGACATGGAGGCATGAAATGATGAGTCTTCTGCATATTGCGTTGTTCGCAATGCTGGGCACTTTGGGCTCGGGTCAATCGGCGGCCGCCCCAGTGACGCCACCGAACGCCGAACTGCCCGCCATCGATTCGGCCGCGCCAGCCAAGATCGAAACGGCCACCTTTGCCTTAGGCTGATTCTGGGGCCCGGACTCCAGGTTCGGAGTCCTCGATGGTGTGATCAGAACGAGGGTGGGCTATGCCGGTGGCAAGAAGGAAAACCCGACCTACCATCAACTGGGCGACCACACCGAGACGCTCGAGGTCGATTACGACCCGGCGCACATCTCCTACGAAAAGCTGCTGGAGTTATTCTGGGAAGAGCACAATCCGACCAGCTCCTCGTGGTCCACGCAGTACAAGGCCGCCGTATTTTATCACGACGATGAGCAGAAGCGCCAAGCGCTCGCAACCCGTGACCGCCTGGCAGCCAGACTGGGAAAAACGATCCGCACCGAGGTGGTCCCCTTCAGCCGATTCTACCCGGCCGAGGCTTACCACCAGAAGTACTACTTGAGGGGGAACAAGCAGTTCCTGAAAGAGTTGCAGCGCTATTACCCACAGGACGAGGGGCTGATGAACTCCACCGCTGCAGCGCGCGTCAACGGCTACCTCGGCCGCAACGGCACCGCCGACTCCCTCAAGGCCGAAATCGAAGGCTACGGTCTTTCCGAATCGAGCCGCCAGGCGCTGTTGCATGCGGCCGGGGTGAAGCGGTAGCGCTCCATAACCGGCTTCCGGGAAGTTGAACTTTTTCCCTGTGGGAGCGGCATCTTGCCGCGATGATCGTGGCTGGAAGCCACTCCCACAAAAACAGTTCTTCGTTATCGATCGGATGGCGCCGG
>JBFYWS010000087.1:0-4962 GCA_041310935.1 Desulfobacteraceae bacterium
GCAGATCTCTTCCAGACGGTCATCGTGATTCTGCTTCCGTTCTTCGTCCCGTTTCTGTTGGCCGGACTGGTCGGCAACGTTGCCCAGATCGGCTTCGAAGTCCACGGCGAGGCCCTGGCCCCCAAGTTTTCCAAGATGAACCCAATCGCGGGAATCAAACGGATCTTCTCACTGCGCGGGCTCGTTGAGCTCGCCAAATCGAGTTTGAAAATCCTGTTCGTCGGCGGCATCGCCTACGCGGTCATCTCGGGCTACCTGAAGGAGTTCCCGGCCCTCGTGCGCTGGGACCTCTGGGCGTTGTGGAACTTTACGGCCGAGGTGGCGTTCAAGATCATCTTCTACGTCTTCCTGGCCATGCTGGTCCTCTCAGCCCTGGATTATCTCTACCAGCGCTGGCAGTACGAGGAAAGCCTCAAGATGACCAAACAGGAGGTCACGGACGAGCACAAGCAGTCCGAGGGCGACCCCAAGGTCAAATCCCGCATCCGCAGCCTCCAGCGGCAGACGGCCTACCACCGCATGATGGCGGAGGTCCCGAAGGCCGACGTGGTCATCACCAACCCGACCCACCTGGCCATCGCTTTGCGGTTCAAGTCGGACGAGATGCCGGCCCCGCGTGTGGTGGCGAAAGGGGCGGGCACCATCGCCGAGCGCATCCGGGAGACGGCCCGCGAGCACAACGTGCCGATCGTCGAGAACAAACCCCTGGCGCAGACCCTCTTCAAGATGACGGAGTTGGGGGACTACATCCCGGTCGACCTCTACCGAGCCGTGGCCGAAGTGCTGGCATACGTCTATCGCCTCAAGGGGAAGGTGAGTCTATAAGTCTATTGAGTCCATTGCGTCTGTTGCGTCTTTTGAGGCGATTGAGTCAAACAGATCCACCGCCAGACGACTGGTGTCATTGCCTATGACCCGGTGCTGCCCCCTTTACGACGACCTCTGCACTCTCTTGACCCCCTTGACCCAACAGACCCAATGGACTCAACAGACTCAATAGACGCAATGGACTCAACAGACTCAACAGACTCAATCGACTCAACAGCGTTTCCGCCAAAATATTGTCGGGTATCCCCGGCCGGACCAACGGGCGCTAAGATCGCTTGCCGGCGGGACGCTGCGTCCCCGCAGACGGCTCCACGATGTGGCGCCGGCCGGGGGCTTGCTTCACCAGCACGCGTTGCCCGTGCGGCAGGCCGTCACCGGACCGTCTTTGTATCTACATGCCCACATGGTCGAAGTGCGAAAAAACGCGCTGATTCGCGGATTTCTGAAATCAGGCCTCTATCGGCATGGAAAATGCAAAGTCAGGGTCTGGTTATTAAGGTGACACGCAACAGACCGATTCGCAGGATGTGAGCAGCATGGTGACCGCCCAAATAGAGCCGATTG
The DNA here is from genome assembly GCA_041310935.1 of Desulfobacteraceae bacterium. Classification (GTDB taxonomy): domain Bacteria; phylum Desulfobacterota; class Desulfobacteria; order Desulfobacterales; family SpSt-501; genus SpSt-501. The sequence continues at coordinate 1,393 of JBFYWS010000087.1, forward strand.
CCGGACCGATTCCGTTCCTGACCAAGAACAGCGACATCACCCTCGCCGGGGCCGTGGTGTGCATCCTGCTCTTCATGGTCATCCCACTGCCCACGATCCTGCTCGACCTGCTCCTGGTCCTCAACATCACCTTATCCCTCGTCATCGTAATGGTCGCCATGTACCTCCAGCGGCCCCTGGAGCTGTCGGCGTTTCCCTCCATCCTGCTGCTCACGACGCTCTTCCGGCTCTCCCTGAACATCGCCACAACGCGGGTCATCCTGTTGCACGGCAACGAGGGCGCCGGGGCCGCGGGCACGGTCATCAAAGCCTTCGGCGCGTTTGTCGTCGGCGGCAACTACCTGGTCGGCCTGATCGTCTTCCTGATCCTGGTGGTGATCAACTTTTCGGTCATCACCAAGGGCGCTGGGCGCATCGCGGAGGTCGCCGCCCGCTTCACCCTGGATGCCATGCCGGGCAAGCAGATGAGCATCGACGCCGATATGAACGCCGGATTAATCAACGAGGAGCAGGCGCGGAGTCGACGCCAGACGCTGTCCCGGGAGGCCGAGTACTACGGGGCCATGGACGGCGCCAACAAGTTCGTACGCGGCGACGCGGTGGCCGGCATCATCATCACGCTGATCAACATCCTGGGCGGGCTGGCCATCGGTGTGTTTCAGCAGAACATGCCGTTTGTGAGCGCGGCCAAGACCTACACCCTGCTCACCGTGGGCGACGGCCTGGTCTCCCAGATCCCCGCGCTGATCGTCTCTACGGCAACGGGCATCATCGTCAGCCGGGCCGGCAGCGAGTCCAGCATGGGCGCCGAGATCACCTCCCAGATCCTCTTCCATCCGCGGGCCATCGCGATGGTCGCCGTGGTGCTCTTGGGCTTTGCCCTGATGCCGGGGCTGCCCACCCTGCCGTTCATGACCCTGTCGCTGCTTGCCGGCGGGCTGGCCTATGTGCTCGTTCAAGCCAAGCGGGTGCAAGCGCAGAGCGCGCAGGAGCAGAAGGTCCAGGCGGACAAGGCCGTGCCCCGGGAGCAGATCACCTCGCTTCCGCCGCTCGATATTCTGGCGATCGAGGTCGGCTACGGACTGATTCCCCTGGTGGACGCGGAGCAGAACGGCGAGTTGCTCGAGCGCATCAAGACCATCCGACGGCAGATGGCGCATGAGATCGGGATCATCATCCCGCCGGTGCACATCCAGGACAACATGCAGCTCAACCCGGGTGAATACACTATTCTGCTGAAGGGCAACGAGATCGCGCGCGGCGAAATGATGCCGGGCTACTATCTTGCCATGAACCCGGGTGCTGCTGAAGGCAAACTGGACGGCGTCTCCACCCGGGAGCCGACCTACGGCCTGCCGGCGACCTGGATCAAAGAAGGCGCCAAGGAAAGCGCGCTGACCAGGGGCTACACCGTTGTGGACACCGCCACGATCATGACTACCCACTTGGCGGAGGTCATCCGGCGGCACGCGAGCGAGCTGCTAGGACGCCAGGAAGTCCAACTGATGCTGGACTCTCTGAAGCAAAGCCACCCCAAGGTGGTGGATGAGCTCGTGCCGAACCTGATATCGCTCGGCCTGGTGGTGAAGGTGCTCCATAACCTGCTGCGCGAACAGGTCCCGATCCGCGACCTGCTGGCCATTTTGGAGACGCTGGGGGATTGGGCCCCGCACACGAAAGACCCGGACGTGCTGACCGAGCAGGTGCGCCACAGCCTGGCGCGGACGCTGACCAAGCTGCATCTGGCCCCCGGCGGCACCCTGCCGGTGATCACCCTGGGCCACAGCGTGGAGGCCGCCCTGGCCGAAGCGCTTCAGAAGGGCGACCACGGCCGCATCCTGGCCATGGACCCCGGGATCGCCAACCGCATGATGCAGAGCCTGGCGCGGCAGATGGAGCGCGCGACGGCCATGAACATGCAGGCCGTGGTGATCTGCTCCTCGGCCGTGCGGCCGGCGTTTAAAAAGCTGACGGACCGGTTCATCCCGAACGTCTGCGTACTGTCCTATGACGAAGTCCTGAGCAACGTCGAAATTCGATCCCTGGGAACCGTGGAGCTCTCCGATGCAGATTAAACGGTTTGAAGCCAAGACCATGACGGCGGCCCTGAAGATGGTCAAGGACGAGTTTGGTCCGAATGCCGTGATCCTGACCGCCCGCAGCCTCCGGAGCGGGCGGGGGATCTTCAGCGCCGGACCGATGGCGGGGGTGGAGGTCACCGCCGCGAAAGACAGCGACGCTGTGGCCTACACCGCCACCGGCAGCTACGCCCCGATTCAGGCCCCCGAAAGGCTCGCACCCCAGACCGCCCCCGGCCGGCGTGGACTCTTCCACTCCTTGAACCAAGGCCTGCGATCGCTTAGCGCCCGGCGCCGGCCCGCCGAGTCACCCGTCTCCGCCGCCGATTCCGCGCCGGAGCTGGCCGAGCTCTATCAGCACCTGCTGGCGCAGGGCCTCGAGCGCGAGCTCGCGACCGATCTGGTCGATCACCTCAAGCGGCTGCCCGGCTATGACCGGCGGTTCGGGACCGAGCGTCTCCGGCCGCTGCTTGCCGGTATCCTTCAGGACATGGGACTGCGGCGGGCCGACAGTACCCCGCGTCCGCGGGCGCTCGTATTGGTGGGTCCCGCCGGTGTGGGCAAGACGACCACCGCGATCAAGCTTGCGGCCGACCTACGGCTGCGGCAGCACCGCACGCCGGCCCTCTTGACGCTGGACGATGTGCGCATCGGCGCCATCGAGCAGCTCCGGATCTATGCCGGAATTCTCGGAGTTCCCCTGGCGGTGGCGACCTGCCCGGAGTCGACCCGCCGAGCCCTGGCGGATCTCGGCGATGCCGACACCCTGATCGTAGACACCCCGGGCATCAGTCCGGGCGAAGCCGAGCGGCGCAGCGCGCTGCGGCCGATCCTGGACATGCTGCCCTCCCGGGAGGTCCACCTGGTGCTCAGCGCGGCCAGCCGGGAGAATGATCTGCGGCGCGTCGTCGATGCGTGGAAGGGGGTGGCGATCCAGCGCCTCGCTTTCACCCGGCTCGATGAAGCCGGCACCTGGGGGGCGATCCTCAACCTCATGGTCGGCACCCAGCTGCCGGTGTCGTGGGTGAGCACCGGCCCGCGGGTTCCGGAAGACCTCGTCGCGGAGCCCCTGGAGCTGTTGCTCGACCACATGCTGCCGACGGCGCCGGCCGACTCCATCCGCAACGAGCGCCCGGGCGACGTGCGGCACGGCACCATTGCCTCCGGCCGCACGAACTCCGCGCGCTTTGTCGCCAACCGCAATTCCGAGCTCTACCACCAGCCCGGCTGCAAGTGGGTCCGGAAAATAAAGTCCGATAATCTCATAGCGTTCGCAACGGTTTCAGAAGCCGAGTCCCTGCGGTTTTTGCCCTGCCGGAATTGTGGTCCGGATCAGGCGAACCACGCCGACGATAACGCGGTCGTGCGGGAGCGCACCCGCATTTCCGGCTACCGGTGAAGAATCCCCAGCGAGGAGACTCTGGCATCATGACCGTGAACAACCCCTCAAAAAAAGTGAGTCCTCTGCCGCGCCGCGACGGCCGCAGCGATG
>JBFYWS010000377.1:0-4895 GCA_041310935.1 Desulfobacteraceae bacterium
TGAATTCCGACCAGAATTCCCGGTCCTTCGCCTTCCAATCCGGGCCGAAGCGCTTGTCGAAATAGTCGCCCAGCTTCTCGAACAGAAGCTTCCAGGGGGGCTCACCCCGCTCGAAGCATCCCAGCAGGTTGTTCAACAGCACATCCAACTCGGCCAACATCTCTTTGGGCAGATAGGAGATGGCGCCCTTGCGGATGGAGTCCATGAGGGTTTCGGGGTTGATGGAATGTGCGGTGAGCATGACGGTCGGGATGCCCCGGTCGACGGCCTCCTCGAGGAGCTGTAATCCATTGACCCCCATGATGTCCAGGATGGCGAGGTCGTAGCGCTTCTCTTTGATTTTCCGGGAAGCGGTCGCATAATCGCCTGCCCGATCGACGTGGGCCTCTTCCAGAACGTCTGCAATCGTCTCGAGGATGTCCTCCTCGTCGTCGACGGCCAGGATCTGCTTGCCCTTGATGTAGGATTTTGGAACTGTCATCGGTAACCTCCTTGGTTTTGAGTCAACGTGTATTGGCTGTCTTTTGATCGGTCCCGTGCGCGTCGGTCAGGCCGCTTTCAACTGCAGGGGCAGTCTCAGGCTGAACGTCGCCCCCTCCCCCTTGCGGCTTTCGACCCGGATATCCCCCCCCAACGATCGGGCCAGGATGAGGGCTCCGGCAAGCCCCAGTCCGTGTCCTTTGCGCTCGACGAAGGTACACTCCGCAACCTGGGTATAGCGCCTGAAGATGAGATCGTGATGGTCCGGCTCGATCCCCGGGCCGTCGTCTTTGACCGCCAGCACGAAGCACTCTGCCTCGACGGCCATCTCCACGTCCATGCGCTTTTTGCGATGATGCAGCGCGTTTTTGAACAGATTGCCGGCGATCTGGCGGAGTTTGGTTTCATCCTGAAACATCTCCGCGGCGGCCGCCGCCGCAGGGGTGTGGACGAAGATGCCGTGGCTGGTCAGCAGCTTGGTGAGTTCGTCTTCGATCTGGTACTTGCCGATCGCCTCGGATGCCGGCCCGGTCATCGTCTCCAGGGCATCCTTGAGCGCCTGCCGCACGGACGTGAGCGGAGAGAAGCGCGAGCAGGCCAGACATCCGGCCTCGGACCGGCCGATCTCCAGCAGGTCGTGCAGCATCCCCCGCGCTTTGCGCGCGTTGCGCAGGCTGCGCATCAGCGTGTTGGCCTGCTTGGTGCTGAGCGGCCCATATTGATCCTGCTTTTCCAGCACGGTGCGCAAGCCGGTTTCGATGATCGCGATGGGGTCCTTGAGTTCGTGAATGAGGAACTCGATGCTGACGTCCTGGAAAAACCGGACCGGCGACACGCTCGTTGCCGGCGTTGTGTCTTTTTCCCGCAGCATGCCGATACGGCCTCCGCCATTCGTAGGTGAACCGGTTATGCGGCCTCCTGCACCCCGGCGGCCGCCGGAGGGAACTGCACCGTGACCGTGGTGCCGCCTGTATCACGGCATTCATCCGCGTTGCGCAGCAGCACGCATTCGCCGGCGTCCCCCGGGCACTCCTCTTTCTCGGTGGGAATGAAGCGGCAGCGCGTGGAGTTCATCCGGATCTTGAACCCGTAGCGCTCGGCAAAGATCTGCATGCGCAGGAGGTCGAAGCCTTTTCCACCCGCCTTGAAATCATAGGGGCTGCGGGTGGAATACTGCAACGGCTCATACGACGTGAAGAAATTGCCTAAAATCAACTGTTGGTTTTCTGCGGTGATTCCGATGCCGGTGTCTCGAATCTCGAGCTCCGGCCCGGCCTTCTCGGCTCGAACAGTCACCTGGACCTCGCCGCCGTCCGGCGTGTTTTCAACCGCGTTGCGGAGCAATCCCCCGATGACCTTGCCCAGGACCTCCGCGGGAATGACGATGGGCTCGGTCTCCGCCGGGTTGAACTCCACGGCGACCCGGCGGTGCGCAAATTGGGGGCGCAGGATCTTGAGGGTTTCGTCTGCGAACCGGGCCAGGTTGATCTTCTCCGATTTTGACTCCCGCGGCCCGAAGATCCAATCGATTCTGCGGCGCAGCCTTTCGGTGGCGCTTTCTTCTCCGAATTCGTCAGCCGCCAGCGCCTCCAGTTCATCGGTGCACTGATCCAGCAGGAGCGACAGCATGCGGTGGGTGGCCTCATCCTTCTCCTGCAGCATATCCCCGATCTTGTACTGCATGTCCAGCATGCGCTGGAGATTGCGCTGGGCGCGATCCAGTGTCTTTTCCCAGCGCCGGCTGTCGTTCAGCGTGGCGAGCGGCTTGGCCAAAAGGTTCAGGGAGGCGGAGAGCACCGAGAGCGGGGTCTTGAGTTCGTGGGACAGGTGATGGATCACCCGATTCTTGGCGCGGTTGAGGCTTTGAACATCCTGGAGCGAGCGCTCCAACGCGTCGTTGATGCTCACGTTCTCGATGGGCAGCGCGACGAGATTCGCCAGGGTGCTCAATAGCGCCAGGTCGGCCTCCGTAAAGGAACCGTCTTTCTTGTTCACGGCGCAGAGCACGCCGATCATGCGCTTCTGAGTCACCAGCGGCACATCGAGCATGCTGCGCGTGCGGTAGCTGGCCTGTTCGTCCACGCGGGTATTGAAGAAGGGGCTCTGTGATGTGTCGTTGACGATCAGCGCCTTGCCGGTTCGATAGACCTCGCCCGCCACCCCTTTGTCGACGGGAAAGCGAATCTCCTTCATGCGCTGGCCGGTATCCAGATTGTCGAAAACGGACTCCCGGAAGAAAAACTCCTTTTTCGCATCGTCCAGAAGGATGACACTCGCGCCCTCGACATCCAGAAGTTGCCGGACTTCGCGCGTGATGAACTCCAGGCGCGTGTTCAGGGTCCGGAACTGATACAAGGCCTGGGAGATTCGGAACAGGGCCTGGTTGATGCGGGCCGTGCGCTTCTCCTGGGTCACGTCCCGCAGGGTGATGACCTGGCCGGCCGGCTGGTTGTTTTCGTCGTAGAAGATGGCGCCGTCAATGACGATGTCGAGCAGCCGCCCGTCTTTGGTCAGCCGCTTGGTCTCAAAATTGTGGATGATCTTCTCCCGGTAGAGCCGCGCGAGCCCCTCGCGCGTCTGGGCTTTGCACTCTTCCGGGACAAACGGGATGATTTTCCCCTGCAGCTCCGTGAGGGTCCAGCCGAAGACGCTTTCGAAAGCGGGGTTCAGATAGGAGACCGTGCTGTCCAGGTTGAAGACGAAGACCGGGTCCGGCAGGAAATTAAGGAAGGCACGGTAGCGCTGCTCCGCCCGGCGGCTGGTCTCGGAAAGCTCTGTGGCACACTCCTGTGACTCCCTCAGCGCGCGCTGGGTCAAGTGCCGGTCGGTGATGTCCCGGGCGATTCCCCGAAACCCCAGCGTCCGGCCCGCTTCGTCGACGATCAGCTTGGCGGAGATCTCCAGGAAGCGCCGTTCGGCATCCGGGCGGGTGATCTCCCAGGTGATGTCCGCCACACTGCCGCCCTCGCGGAAAATCCGGTTGAAGGCATCGTAGGCGATCCGGGCATTTTCCTCGTCCATGAAATCCGAGTAGTTGCGATTCAAGATGGCCTCGCGCGGGTAACCAAAAATCCGGCAGAACGCGTCATTGAAAAACTTGAAGTTACCGTGAAGGTCCGCCTCGTAGAAGCCGTCCGCCACATCTTCGATCAGGGCCCGATAGCGTTCCTCTTTGATTTTAGCGGCATCTTGCTTTACCGGATGGGCGGCAGCGCTTAGAGCGGTCGGCAGTGAGCCGGAAGCCGAAACCGCCTTCTTGTTTTTTCCGGAAGCCATTGCGGCGCCTTCGGGCATCAATTTTCGGTTTCGAGAATCCCGAAATTAGTGGCATCCAGCAGCTTGATGCCGCTGGCCTGGAGCACCTCGATCGCCTTATCGTTGTCGCCGAAGCGGAAAATCATGACCGCGTTGCCCGACGAAAAGTGGATATGGGCATACATGAACACGACATTGACGTTGGCCTCGGTGAGAGGTTTGAGCAGCCGGGCCAGGCTGCCGGGCTTGTCTTCGATTTCAACGGCCACGACATCATTGACGTACGCAGGGATGTGAAGCTCCATGAGAACGCGCCGCGCTCGGGCGACATCCGACACCAGAAGACGCAGCTGTCCGAACGCCCCCGTATCCACCAGGTTGAGGGCTCTCAGGTTGATCCCCGCCTTGCCCAGGGCTTCGGTCACTTCATAAAGCCGACCCGGTGCGTTTTCGATGGACACCACAATCTGTTTTAATTTCATAACCCTCTCTCCTTTTCGACATGACGGCCGCGGGCATCGCCGTTCGAATATGAACCACCGGCCAGAATGCGCCCTGGCTGCAGAATATATGGAATCAGATTTTGGTGTCAAGCAGCCGGCGGGAGTACCGTCCGGCGTCATCCCCGGGGTCACCTGCATCCCTTTTTTAGTTGAATTCGGCGGGCATTTCAAGTTATAAAACAGCTATTTTATAGCCAGTCTATGATGAGCACGATTAGGCCGCCTGATAAAAATCCGTTTATCCTTCGGCAAGACCATCCGTTCCCCCCAGTGCGAGCTTGGGCAGCTCGAGATCATCGAGCGCGACGCGGGGCCGGATTACCACCTGAGGGTCATCGTCAAGGAGGGTCTGGTGATGGGCGGGCAGGCGATCGGTTTAAAATCATGACGGCGTCTGCGACGCCGTCATGATTTTATAGTCATTGCCCAAAGCCCTTTTTCGATCATGACCGCCTTCAGCGTCTTCAGGGCCTGGTTGGCCGCCGGAACCCCGCCGTAGACGATCGTCTGAAAAATGACCTCGGCGATTTCCGCCGGCGTGCAGCCGACGTTCAGCGCCGCCTGGATGTGCAGCTTGAGCTCATCCGGCCGCACCAGCACGGTCAGGCAGGCCACGGTGACGAGCTGCCGGGTCGGGTGGGGGATTTTCTCGCGGGC
>JBFYWS010000168.1:0-2507 GCA_041310935.1 Desulfobacteraceae bacterium
AATTGACCCGCCGGACCCTGGTCATGCACCAGGGCAGGATTGCCTTCGACCTTCCCACCCGGGAATTCATGCAGGACGAGGCCCTGGGCAGCCTCAACGGCCTCGCCTTCATCTACCGCAGCAACTGCGGCAACGCCATCCGGGAGCTGCAGCACGAACACGAGCACAGCCATCCGCACCAACACCTGCACACGCACCCCCACCGCCACGCTGAGACCCTGCACGCCCATCCCCATGAGCACACCCACGAGCACCCCCACCGCTTCGCGCACCGGCACCCCGATGGAAGCGAGGCCCACGACCACCCACCCCGACGCTACCACGAGCACGGCCATCCAGGGCACGACGGTGATCCCCACGATCACGAGCACGAGTGAGCCTGCGGCGGGAAGTCTTCTTAAGGACGCAATCGCCAAGCCCCTCGACGGCCACCATGACCGCCGGCTGGGGGTCATTCCGTCTGCTGGGGCGAATCCGGGCTTTCGGGTGGCGGGCCTTCAGGCTGGCCGCGATCGGCAGCGGCGGGCACCGGGATCACGATGGCGCCCGCGGCGCCGGTAAAAACGCCCCGCGCCGGCCCTTCCTCGCGGTGATTGCGCGGCTCGAAAGGCTGGAGCCCGGCGCAGCCCGCCAGGAAAACCAAGGCCGCGGCACCGGCCAGCAGCCGGCGCCGAGCCCCGCCGGTTTTTGCGAAGGCCGCCATCAGAACTTCACCCTGGCGCCGAGGGTGCCGGCATGGATGTCAGCGACCCCCGGGCCGGCGTCGCGATCCAGCGAAAATAGGCGGTACTGCAGGTAGAGTTCGGTGCCGAAGGGCTCGATCAGCTGCACCACCGCGGCGCCGATGGAATAGCCTTCGTCGTCTTCGGCCGTGGTGTTGAAGGAGCGGGTATAGTCCACCCCGAAGGCCGTGGCGCCCAAGTCGCAGAAATCCGCGATCCAACCGAGCTTGGCGTACAGGTTGAGCGGATCGTCGCGGTCGTCGCGGTCCAGCAGGCCGGAGGAAAGGGTCAGGTTGAGGCCCGAATCCTCGTGCAGCATCGAAAACGAGCCGTTGTAGCGCAGGTCGGTGTTGTTCTGGTTCGGGTCAGAGACCGCCGCCGCGCCGGCGGCCTTGAAGCCGTACCCCTGCCCGCCCCAGAAGAGGGCGCCATCCGCGCGCTGATTACTGACCACCGAGCCGGCGAGGCTGAACCCGAAGAAGCTCGGCGTGTCGTAGCGCACCCGCGACTGGCGGCTCAGGCCATCCTGATCGCTGAAGGCGTCCGACACCTCGATCCCGGTCAAATTCTTGCCGCCGCGGGTGCGGAACTGCAGCCCGCCGACGATGTCCGAGACGCTGGAGTACATGATCACGTCGGTGCGCGAGAGATCCACCTGGGAGGTGTTGTTGGATGCCGTGTCGCCCTTGCCCAAAGAGAGCTTGCCGTAGGCCTTACTGGCCAGGGAGACTTCGGCCCAGCGTCCCTGGACGAAGTCCTCGTCGCCGCCCTCGTTGCCCTGGGTGACGGTGGAGGATTCGTTCGGCGCGAAGGCGAACTCGATGCGCGAGCCCAGGGCAAGGTCCTCGGACATCTTGGCCGTGCCGATGAAGCGAAGGCGGCTGTTGCTGGTGCCGTTGTCGACGTAATACGCTTTGAGGTTGTCGCCGTCGTCGACCATGTTGACGGCGCGGTTCACCTGGCCGGAAACGGCGAGCTTGACACGCTCCTGGCCCGACGTGACGGGTGCCGGCGGCACCGTTTGCTGGGCGGTTGCCGCTGCCTCTTGAGCCGCGGATTGGGCCTGGGCCGCCTGGGTCTTGGCCTCGGTGGTCTGATCGCTCAGGGCATTCACCTGCTGCTGCAGATCGTTGAGCATCACGGCCTGCGATTTGAGCTCCTGGGATTGCCGCTGGAGAAGTTCCTGCTGCTGCTGGATAGTTTCCTGGAGTTTCTGAAGCGTCTGGCTGTCAACGACGACGGTCTCGGCCCCAACCGCAGCGGCGGTGATGACCAGCCATGCCGTCAACATCCCGCCGGCCCAATAAAAGACATCCTTTCTGTGCATGGTCGAATGCCCCCTTGCGAAAGTTGCGTTTCATGGGAATGGCACCAAAAATTACGAAGGTCTGCCGGGATTGCAATCGCCGCGGATACTTGGGGGCCGCGCAAGCGGATGCTGCCCCCGAGCATGGCGCTGAACGGCCTGATTCGGGCCGGCCAGGGTGTGATGGCGCATTCGGTGCACCCGCCGGCCTAATCGATCCCAAACCGCCGCGCCATTGCGTGCAAGGCCCGAGCTACGGTTTAGGCCGGCGCCGGCGGACCGATAACCCGAACCGGCCCAGGCTGCGCCCCAGCGCAAAGTACTCCCCGTGGCCAAAGGCCAACAGGCCGGCGCGGTCCAGGCAAAGGCGCCCCTTGGCGTCCACCAGCGCCGCATCCACCTGCACGGCGAGCACCTCCGCGAGGAAGAGCGTGTGCGATCCAAGCGCCACAGGCTCGCGCACGCGGCATTCGATGTTG
>JBFYWS010000172.1:0-8684 GCA_041310935.1 Desulfobacteraceae bacterium
GACCGCCTCGGCCGCCCGCTGGACAGGGTAGGAGACGCCGTTGAACTTGGTCGTGTGCCGCCGGTTCCACAGCGCGTGCAGCGGATGGGGCTGGCCGGCGGAGTCGCAGGCCAGGCACGCCTTCGGCACGACCGTGTAGGCGCAGCGCGTGCCGGTGAATCCGGCCGTCTTGGAGAAACTGCGGAACTCGATCGCCACCTCGCGGGCGCCCTCGACCTCAAAGATCGAATGCGGCAGGCGGTCGTCACGGATGAACGTCTCGTAGGCCGCATCGAAAAGGATGATGTCCTTGTTCTGTCGGGCATAGTCCACCCACTGCTTGAGCTCGGGCTTGGTGATGGTCCCGCCGGTGGGGTTGTTGGGGAAACAGAGATATATCAGATCCGCCTTCTGCCTGGGAAGCGACGGGATGAATCCGGTCTCGCGGGTGCAGTCCATGTAGATGACCCCCGCGTAGCGCCCGTCGGCGAATGCCCCGGTGCGGCCGGCCATGACGTTGGTGTCGAGATACACCGGATAGACCGGGTCCGGGATCGCCACCGTGATGTCCGTGGCAAAGATCTCCTGGAGGTTGCCGTTGTCGCATTTTGCCCCGTCGCTGACGAAGATCTCGTCGGCCGCGATCTCCGCGCCGCGTTCCTGGAAGTCGTGCCGGGCGATCTTCTCCCGCAAGAAGTCATAACCCTGCTCGGGTCCGTAGCCGCGGAAGGTGGCTGCCTCGGCCATTTCGTCGACGGCCTTGTGGAAGGCCTTAATAGAAGCCGCCGGCAGCGGGAGGGTGACGTCGCCGATGCCGAGCTTGATGACCTCCTTGTCCGGGTGGGCTTTCTGGTAGGCCGCCACCCGCTTGGCGATGTCTGAAAACAGGTAGGAGGCCTGGAGTTTGGAGTAATTTTCATTGATGCGGATCATGTCTCACCTCGCAGAGCGGATAGTTAATTCTTGAGTGCACCAGGCAACCTTATTAGGAAACATCGATTATTTCAAGCGGCGGCCTGCCGGCGCGCGCATCTTCGGCCCGGGGGTGTTTGATCAGAGGGGCTCCACCAATCCTGACTAAACAGGGAGGACAGATTTTTCTATATAGCGCTGGTTGACTTGATCAGTTTTTTGATCTTATCCAAGAGGTCTTGTTTTTCCTCTTGGGTAAATCCATTTAGGATGATTTCAATAGATTCGTTTTTTTCATCTGCGATCATTTTCAGGGCATCCCTGCCTTTGCGGGTAATGGCAAGCAGGGTGACCCGTTCATCCTGGGGATCCCGTTTCCGAAGGATAAAACCATCCTTTTCGAGCCTCTTGGAAAGCCCTGTCATGTTGGCACCGGGCATCAGCATGATCTTGCTGACAGCACTGGTTTTATTCCGGCCGTTTTCAGATGCATCGAGGACCCGTAGAATATTGTACTGGGGGAAGGAGAGTCCGTGTTTCTTGAAAATGGATGAATGTGCCCTCTTGAAATTTTCTGTAGCCCTGACGATTGCCATCATCACCTTTTCATCGAAGGTCAGGTCACTGACATAGTTTGTCTTGGTCTTCTTGTTCATGGTTTTCAGGAGAGTATGAATTGTCACAATACGTTGCGTGAGGATATTACAATGGCGCTCAATGATCAATAGATTTAATGTCAATTTATTGATAATACATTTATTGACTAAATGATCCGGCCCTGATATTGATCAATTACCACCCACTCAACCTGGAGGTAATTCCAGTGAACAATCAAGGAAGCCACATCGTCAAAACGACAACCTGGTCGCCCGGCCCCGGGTGCCATGGCGGCTGCGGCGTGCTAGCCCACATTAAGGATGGGAAACTGGTAAAGATCGAGGGAGACCCCGACCATCCCATGAATCAGGGACGACTGTGCGCCAGGGCCCTTGCCATGACCCAGTATGTCGATCACCCGGACCGGTTAAGGTATCCGGTCAAACGTACCGGCAAGCGCGGTGAAGGCAAATGGCTGCGTATCACCTGGGCCGAGGCCTTTGACCTGATTGAAGAAAAGATGAATACAATCCGGGAGGAACACGGGCCGGAGAGCATGGTGTTCAATGTGGGCACAGGCCGAGATATTTATGCATGGATCTGCATGCTGGCCTATGCCTATGGCAGTCCCAACGTCATGTTCGGCCTTTCCGGCCAGGCCTGTTACGGTCCCCGTCTTTCCGCTGTTATCACCGTCCAGGGTGATTTTGCTGTTTTCGACGCCGCCCAATGGTTCCCGGACCGGTATATGGATCCGAGATACACGCCCCCGGAGTGCATGATTATCTGGGGCTACAACATCCATGCCACATGCCCGGACAACCAGTTCGGCCACTGGATCGTCGATCTCATGAAAAAAGGAACCAAGATCATCTGCATTGATCCCAGACTGTCCTGGTTCGCCTCCCGGTCGAAGCACCACCTGAGATTGAGACCCGGAACCGATTCCGCCCTGGTCATGGGATTTCTTAACGTCATCATCAACCAGGACCTTCACGACAAAAAGTTCCTTGAGCGGTGGACCAACGGTGCCCATCTGATCCGGGAGGACACCGGCAAACTGCTCAGGGAAGACGACCTGACCGACACGGGTTCCCATGGCAATTTTGCGGCGTGGGACGCTGAAAACGACAGGACGGTCATCTGGGAGTCGGCCGATGTCGCCTACCGGGACAGCCAGGCCAGCCCGGCCCTGTCCGGCCAATGGGAGGTCGTGCTGACCAACGGTGATACTGTCAGGTGCCACACGGCATGGGATGAATTTTGCCGGGAGGTTGATACCTATCCCCTGGACAGGGTTGAAGCCATCACCGGGGTGCCGGCCAAGAACATCCGGGCGGCAGCAGAGCTATACGCAAAAAGCAAACCAGCGTCCATACACTGGGGCGTTGCCGTTGACATGACACCCGCACTCACCCCCTTGGTTACCGGGATTACGGCCCTGTGGGCCCTGACCGGGAACCTGGATATCCCTGGCGGAAACGTGTTTGCACGGTTTGCCTTTGATGTGGTCTCCTACGCCCTGCCGGGCACCACCGGACCCATCCGCCTCAAGACCAAGGAGATGGACAAACCCCGTATCGGTGCCGACCGGTTCATGCCCCTGAACAAGTTCTACTGGCGCTGCCAGACCGATGTGACCCTGGATCAGATCTTTACTGAAAAGCCCTACCCCATCAAAGGAATGTGGATACAGACCGCCGGAATCATGCAGGGGCTGGGCATGGACCCGAAACGATGGAAAAAAGCCCTGGAAAAACTGGATTTCGTGGTGGCCGTCGACCTCTTTCACACGCCCACCACTCAGTATGCGGATGTGGTGCTTCCGGCGGGAACCTTTCTTGAAAAAGACAGCTTCAGGAGCTGGTGGGTTCCCCTCCAGAGCATCAACAAAGCCATGACCGTGGACGAATGTCTCCCGGATGTGGAAATCAATTTTGAACTGGCCAAACGGTTTGATCCCGAGTACGGCTATGAGACCATCTACGATCTGTATGATGATATTCTCAAACCCTCGGGTATGACCTTCAAGGAACTCCAGGAAAAGGGATGGGCCTATCCTCCCGAGGGGAGTTCGAGTTGCCCCTACCGTCGTCATGAGAAGGGGCTGCTCCGGCCGGATAAGAAACCGGGCTTCAGAACCCAGACAGGGCTTTTTGAACTCTATTCCACCCTCCGGGAAGAATGGGACCTTGAGCCTGTCCCCCACCATGAAGAGCCTCCCTTCACACCGGTCAGCAGGCCTGACCTGGCCAAAGATTATCCCCTGATCCTCTCCACGGGAAGGCGGTCGCCGGCATTCTTCCATTCGGAACATCGCAATATCCCATGGTTGCGGGAGATCGATCCTGATCCGTTGGTGGAGATCCATCCGGATACCGCTGCCAGCCACGGCATCGGCAACGGTGAGTGGATGTGGATAGAAAACTGGATGGGCCGTGCCAGATACAAGGCAAAACTGACGCCCGTGGTTCCTGAATGGATGATCATGGCATCCCATGGCTGGTGGTTTCCGGAAAAGGAGGCGGCGGAACCCAGCCTGTATGGAGTATGGGAATCCAACATCAACCAACTGATCCCCATGAACCACCACGGGAAAGACGGTCAGGGCGCCCCCATCAAACATTCCATGTGCAAGATCTACAAATGCAGCCCCGAGGAGGTGAACCATGGCTAAAAAGCATGAATTCGGCCTCCTGATCGACTATGAATACTGCACCGGCTGCTATACCTGCCAGGTAGCCTGTGCCCAGGAACACGGCTGGCCTGCAGGGATGGGGGGAATCCGTGTCAGCGAGATCGTCCAGAAACTGCCCAAGGGAAAGTACTACCTTACGTACCTTCCCTTTCCCACGGAGCTGTGTATCCTCTGCAAACCCCGCACAAAAAAGGGCCTTGAACCTGCCTGTGTGAAGCATTGCATGGCAGGATGCATGAAATACGGCCCCGTGGAAGAACTGGCTAAAGAGATGACAAAAAAAGCGCGCACGGTTCTGTGGGTGCCGAGATGATCAACCGCCACCAGAATTGATTTGTGCCGGTGAGGGAAATAATCGTTGAAATCAAAAACTGAGTTGATGACTACCTGGTTCGGGTAGGCTTTCTGGTAGGCCACCACCCGCTTGGCGATGTCTGAAAACAGGTAGGATGCCTGGAACTTGGAGTAATTTTGTTGATGCAGATCATGTTTCACCTCGCAGAGCGGATAGTTAGTTCTTGACTTCACCATGCAACCTTATTAGGGAATATGGATTGTTTCAAGCGGCAGCCTGCTGGCGTGTGCATCTTCGGCCCGGGGTGTTTGACCGGAGGGGCTAATACTGACGAAACAGGGAGGATCTTTATGAAAACGAAAAACGTCTTCAGTGTCGGTCTGGTTCTGGCGGCGGGCATGGTCGCCGCCGCAACGCTGTTTTTTCCGGCCGTGGCCGATGCCCGCGACATCAAGGTCGGGATCGTTGACACCTACAGCGGCCCGGCGGCCGTCTTCGGCAACGACGCCCTCAACGGCTTCAAGCTGGCCGTCGACGAAATCAACAAACAGGGGGTGCTCGGCGGCAAGATTGTGTTCACCACCCGCGATGAGCAGTTCAAGGTGGACATCGCCCTCAACATGGCCAAGGAGTTGGTCCTCAAGGAGAACGTCGACGTCCTGGTCGGCACCATCAACAGCGGGGCCTCCATGGCGATTTCCGAGGCCGTGGCGAAGAAAGAGAAGATTCCCTTCATCGTCTGGACCGCCAAGAGCGAAAACATCACCGGTAAGGCCGGTCATCGGTATGTTTTTTCAACGGCTGAAAACACCGCCATGGCCGGCAAGTCGGCCGCCGTCGCGTTGTCCAAGAAACCCTTCAAGAAATTCTGGATCGCGGGGGACGATTATGAATACGGACATGCCATCGCCGACGCGGTTTGGCGCAATCTGAGCAAGATCAAACCCGACGCAGAGATCATCGGCAAAACCTGGTGGAAGCCCGGCGAGCCCGACCTGATCCCCTACCTCACGGCCATCCAGGCCGCCAAGCCGGACTGCATCATTTTCGCCACCGGCGGACTGAGCATGACCAACGTGCTAAAGGCCATGAAGACCACCGGCATGGAAAACAAGATCCCGGTCTGGATCCACACCGCGACGGACCATTCCGTGTTGAAGCCGCTCGGAATGGACGCGCCGGAAGGGGTCATGGGTACCATCCAGTACCACTATTACTATCCGGACTCGGCCGCCAACCAGAAGTTCGTGAAAGACTTTCAGGCCGCCTACGGCAACCCGCCCGGCTTCCCGGCGTTTAACGCTTACACCACCGCTCAGTTCATCGCGGAGGGGTTCCGCAAGGCCGGCACGATCGACAAGGAAAAATTCATCGATGCCCTCAATGGCCTCATGGTCGACACCCCGGTGGGCAAAGTCGAAATGCGGGCTTGCGACCACCAGGCCGTCTATCCCATGTTCCTCGGCACCACCAAGATCTCAAAGGAGTTCGGGGGCGCCATTGCCTCGGATTTCATCACCCTGCGCGGGGCCGAGGTTATGCCTTCCTGCGAGGAGATCGCCGAGGCGCGCAAGCCGAAATGAGTGTTTTTCCGCGCCGGCCTGCCGGGCCCTGAGGGCTGCGGCGGGCCGGCCGTTTCTATGTGCCGCTCGATCCCATGGAACTGAACATCACCTTCGCGGGGTTTTTTAGCCAAGTTTTGGTAGGGCTGAGCCGGGCCATGATTTTGTTCATTGTGTCCTCGGGCTTGAGCTTCATCCTGGGCGTTTTGCGCGTGCCGAACGTGGCCCACGGCTCCCTCTACATGATCGGCGCCTTTGTGGCCCACAGCGTGGCCACGGCTGTCGGCGGCGTCTCCGGCTTCTGGCTGGCCCTCGTGCTCGCCCCGCTGACCGTGGCGCTGATCAGCCTGATCGCCGAGCGGACGCTTTTCTGCCACCTGTACGAGCGCGAGCACCTCATGCTGCTGCTCTTTACCTTCGCCTTGGCGCTCATCCTGGGGGACCTGACCAAGATGACCTGGGGCGCCGACTACCGCTCCCTTACCGCGCCGCCTTTCCTCCAGGGATCGGTGTCCGTGCACGGCACGGCCTTCCCCCGCTATAACCTCTTCCTGCTCGCTGTCGGCCCGGTGGTCGCCGTCGGCCTGTGGCTGCTGACCAGCAAGACCATGTTCGGCAAGATCGCCCGCGCCGCGGCGGTGGACCGCGAGATGGTCGGCGCGATCGGGATCAACGTGAGCTGGGTCTTCGCCCTGGCCTTCGTGCTCGGCTGCCTGCTGGCCGGGTTGGGCGGCGCCCTGGTATCCCCGACGGTGAGCATCACCCTGGGCATGGATCACACCATCATCATCGAGGCCTTCCTGATCGTCACCATCGGCGGCTTGGGCAACATCTGGGGCGCCCTGGTGGGGTCCCTCATCTTCGGCATCACCCAGTCCATCGGGGTCCTGATCCTGCCCCAGTTCGCGATCGTCTTTCCGTACCTGGCGGTGGTCGTCATCCTGACCTTGAAGCCCACCGGTCTGCTGAAATCGGTCTGGTAGAAAGGGGGCCCCCGTGATCGCCGACATCGTCCGCTCGCGCGCGTTTGTGCAGAACGCCCTGCTGCTCCTGGTGCTGCTCCTGGTGCCTGCCGTCGTCGGCCGGTTCTACGTCTACATTCTCGCCGTGATCTTCGTGACGGGGCTGCTGGCCATGAGCCTGAACCTGCTGGTCGGCCACGGCGGCGCCTACCAATTCCACCACGCGGCGTTCTACGGGGTCGGGGCCTACACCGCAGCACTCATCCTGGTGAAGACGTCGCTGCCGGCCTGGGTGGCCTTCTGCGCCGGGCCGATCGCGGCGGCGGTCACGGGGCTGGTTGTTGGAGCGATTTGCGTGCGCCTGAACAAGCTCTATTACGGCATGCTGCAGATCTCCCTGGGCTCGCTCATCTGGATCGTCGTCCTGCGCTGGTACAGCCTGACCAACGGTGATGACGGCATCCACGGCATCCCCATGCCGGAGTTCCTGTCGTCCGCGACCGGGATTTACTATTTCGTGCTCGGCGTGGTGGCCGTCTGCCTGGCCCTCATGTACCTGATCCTGAAGTCGCCGTTCGGGGCGACCCTGCGGGCGATCCGGGACAACCCCCAGCGCTGCGAGGCGGTCGGCATCAACGTGCGGCGCCACCAGCTCCTCGGCGTCGTCGTCGCCACGTTTTTCGCCGGTGTCGCAGGTGTGCTCTTCGTCGTGCTGGAGGGCTCGGTCTTCCCCGACATGCTGTTCTGGGTGCTCTCGCTTGAAATTTTAATCATGTGCCTGTTGGGCGGGTGGTTCACCTTCTACGGGCCGATGCTGGGGGCGGCGATCATGGTGGCGCTGCGCACGTTCGTCGGCAGCTACACGGATTACTGGACGCTGGTCTTGGGCATCGTTCTGATCCTGCTGATTTTTTTCCTGCCCGAGGGCCTCATGAGCATCAACCTGCGGGAACGTATCCGGCAGCGCGGGCGGCGCGCCTCCATGAAGGCGGCGGAGTAGGGGGCCACGATGCTGCGGGTCGAAAATCTTCGGAAATCCTTTGACGACTTCAAGGCGGTCGACGGCGCCAACCTCGCCGTGGACCGAGGGGAGCTCGTGGCCGTCATCGGGCCGAACGGCGCCGGTAAGACCACCCTCTTCAATCTGATCACCGGCCACCTCAAGCCCGACCAGGGGCGGATCACATTCAACGGCGTCGAGATCAGCCGCCTGCCGGCCCACGCGATCTGCCGCAAGGGCATCGCCCGCTCCTTTCAGATCGCCAACATCTTCCCGCGGCTCACGGTGTTCCGCAACGTCCAGGTCTCGGTGCTCTCCCAGAAGCACCTGAGCCACACGCTCTTCCGACCGGCCCACCGCATGGTCGTGGAAGAGACGGAGCGGATCCTCGAGAGCGTCGGTCTGATCGACAAAAAGCGCTCCGTCGCCGGTGCCCTGTCCCACGGCGACAAGCGCACGCTCGAAATCGCCATCGCCCTGGGCAACGAACCCGAGCTGCTCATTTTGGACGAGCCGACGGCCGGCATGTCGCCGGAGGAGACCGCCGCCACGATGGGGCTGGTGACTCGCCTTGCGCGTGAGCAGGGCCTGACCATCCTTTTCTGCGAGCACGACATGGACGTGGTGTTCAATGTCGCGACCCGCATCATGGTGATGCAGCAGGGCCGCACCATCATCC
>JBFYWS010000180.1:0-4017 GCA_041310935.1 Desulfobacteraceae bacterium
CTGATGGCCGTGTGCGGCACCGCCATGGGGGCCTTGGCCTGCATGCTCACGGACCTGGGCTGCGAGGTCACGGGCTCCGATCAGAAGGTCTACCCGCCCATGAGCGATTTTCTCGCCGGCCGCGGCATCCGGATCATGGACGGCTTCCGGCCCGAGAACCTCGGCCACTCCCCGGATCTCGTGGTGGTGGGAAACGCCGTCACCCGCGTAAACCCGGAGGCGGTCGCGCTCGAGCGCCTGGGTCTGCCGTTCTGCTCCATGCCCCAGGCCATCAACCGCTTTGTGGCGGCCGGCCGGCGGACCCTGATGGTCACGGGCACCCACGGCAAGACCACCACCGCGGCCCTCCTCGCCTGGATCCTGCACGCCGCCGGGTGCGAGCCCGCCTTCGTGATCGGCGGCATCCTGAAGAACTTCCAGAGCAACTACCGGCTGGGAAACGGCGGCTGGGTCGTCATCGAGGGCGACGAGTACGACACCGCCTTCTTCGACAAGGGCCCGAAGTTCCTGCACTACCGGCCGGCTGCCACGGTGCTCACGAGCGTCGAGTTCGACCACGCCGACATCTACCGGGACCTCGCGCACGTGCAGAGCGCCTTCCGGCGCCTGGTGGAGGGGCTGCCGCCGGATGGCCTGCTCATCGCCTGCGACGAGGACCCCCACATTTCCGAGGTGATCGCGGGTGCGGGGCTGACGGTCCGGCGCTACGGACGGCGCGAGGGGTCGCACTGGCGCCTGGGGTCGATCACGGTCGATCCCCCGTGGACCACGTTCGACGTGCTGCAGGCGGGCAGCCGGTTTGCGCGTTTCCGGACGCGCCTCATCGGCACCCATAATCTTCTCAACGCGCTTTCCGCCATCGCGGTCACCGACCACCTCGGCCTGCCGACGGCCGCGCTGGCCAACGCCCTGGAGACGTTCGAGGGGATCCGGCGGCGGCAGGAGATCCGCGGGGAAAAGCGGGGCATCGTCGTGATGGACGATTTCGCCCACCACCCCACGGCCGTGCGCGAGACGATCGCGGCGGTGAGGGCCGCCTTCCCCGGCCGCCGCATCATCGCCGTCTTCGAGCCGCGCACCAACTCGAGCATGCGCAAAGTGTTCCAGCCGGTCTACCCCGCCGCCTTCGAGGGCGCCGACAGGGTCTGTATCCGCCGGCCGCCGCGGCTCGACAAGATCCCCGAGGCCGAGCGCTTCTCCTCGGAGGAGCTGGTGGCCGAACTCAACCGCCGCGGCCAAGCGGCGGGCTTCTTCGCCGACACCGATCAGATCATTGACCATCTCGTGCAGACCGCCGTTTCCGGCGACGTGATCCTGGTCATGTCCAACGGCGGCTTCGACAATATTCACGAACGGCTGCTTGCGAGCCTGTAGTCATGCAGGTGCGCATTCGTTTCCAGCCGGCACCCGGAACCCAACCGGCGCCATAGACGCACGCGACCCGAGAGACTCCCATGGAACTGACCATCCTGATGCCCTGCCTGAACGAGGCCGAAACCCTGGGAACCTGCATCGGCAAGGCGCTCGCGTTCTTACAGCGGACCGGGGTCGCCGGCGAGGTCCTGGTGGCCGACAACGGCAGCACCGACGGCTCCCGGTCGATTGCCGAAGAGATGGGGGCGCGGGTCGTGCACGTCACAGCGCGCGGCTACGGGGCGGCCCTGCGCGGCGGCATCGCGGCCGCACGCGGCCGCTACATCGTCATGGGCGATGCGGACGACAGCTACGACTTCGGTCGTCTCGATGCGTTCCTCACCGAGCTGCGCAACGGCGCCGACCTGGTCATGGGCAACCGCTTCAAGGGCGGCATCGCGGAAAGCGCCATGCCGTTTCTGCACCGCCGCCTCGGCAACCCGCTGCTCAGCTTCATCGGCCGGCTGCTCTTCGGTGTGGCCGTGCACGACTTTCACTGCGGCCTGCGCGGCTTCAACGCCGATGCGATCCGGGCGCTCGACCTGCGCACACCCGGCATGGAGTTCGCAAGCGAGCTGGTGGTGCGCTCCGCCCTGGAGGGGTTGAAAATCGTCGAGGTGCCGACGACACTGTCCAAGGACGGCCGCTCGCGGCCGCCGCACCTGCGCACCTGGCGGGACGGGTGGCGGCACCTGAAGTTTCTGCTGACCTACTCGCCGCGCTGGCTGTTCCTCTATCCCGGGCTCGCGTTCCTGGCGCTGGGCGGCCTGGTGGTGGTGCTGCTGTTTCCCGGGCCGTTCCAGGTGGGGCACATCGGCTTTGAAAACAAGACCTTCATCGTCGGCTGCCTGTGCCTTATCGTGGGGGTGCAGAGCATCACCTTCTCGCTGCTGGGGCGCCGCTACGCGTCGCGCCAGGGGTATCTGCCGCGGCACCGGCGCTACGGCGACCTGCTCGAGCGGCTGACCCTGGAGCGGCTGGCCCTGGCGGCACTCGCCTTTTTCCTGCTGGGATGCGGCGGGGTCGTCTGGTGCTTCCTGCAGTGGAGCGAGACCCTCTACGGCCCCTTTGAAAGCCCCATCGCCACCCGGCTGATGGTCTTTTCCGTGACACTCCTGGTTGCCGCCACCCAGACCTTCCTGGCCGCTTTTCTGGGTGCCGTCATGGAGGTCGGAAAGGAGATCGATGACCGATGATCGATCGTTTCTCTAACCGCGGGCCCGCTGCAGGAGGGCGCGCGTTCGCCATGCCTTTAGAAAATGGCCAGCGGCTCCGGTGGGGCAAGCCGGAGTGGGTTCTCTCCGCCGTCATTTTCAGCCTGCTGCTGCTGCACCCCCTGCTGAACGGCTACCCATTCCTGTTTCCCGACTCCTGGGGCTATTTCGGCGCCTGCCCGGACGAGATGCGCAGCCCGGTGCTCGGCTGCGCAATGCGCCCCGCGGTCCTGCTGGGCGGCCTCTGGGGCTATGTCGCGGTCCAGTGCGCGGCCACCGCTATAGCGCTCGCCTTCTTGTCCGGGATTCTGCTTAAGCGACGTTACCCCCTGTCGTTATGCCTGGCGCTGCTCGCCTCCGGGGTCGGCATCTTTACCGGGTGGATCCTGGGGGATGCCTGGAGCCTCGTCGGTTTCGTCTGCCTTTTCGCGCTGGCATCCGGCCACGCTCCCCTCGGGATCGCCGTGCTCTTCACCTTTGCGTGTGCGACCCACTTCGGGAACTTCCCCGTCTATGCGACCACGGCGTTTCTCTTTTTGCCCTGGGTGCAGGCGAAGGCCAGGTTTGCCGCGAAAACAGGCCTGTGCCTCCTCGGCGCCGTGGTGCTCGTCATGGCGTTCAACCTGATCGGCGGGCTCATCCGGTTCAGCCCCGACAACGGCTATGTCTTCCTGGCCTCGCGAATTATGCACGACATGCCCGAGGTCATCGAAGACAAGTGCCGGGACGAGCCCGGGTTCGCGCTGTGCGCACGCAAAGCGGAGGTGCTCGAGTGGAGCCGCCCCGCGCACCAGTCGTTTTCCTGGCAGGCCATCTACCAGCTGGGTCTCTCCTGGGCGGAGCTCAATCGTCTGTCGCGGCAGGTCGTCATCTTCAGTGTGGCTGACGTCCCGCGGTTTTTCATTCCCCATGTGCGCGCCCTGGCCCGCAACACCTATGCGCTGGTTTCGTTTTACGAGCTTTCGGACGGGCTCGAAGCGTTTGCCAAGGGGTCCTTTGCCGTGGACGACCTGCAGGAGTGTTTCCCCAAAGACGTGGAACGTTATTTCAAGACCTGGCAGGCCAGCGGGGCGCTCCAGGGGTTTTTGAAAAAAATGGACCGGCCGCTGACCGCCCTGTTCTGGTGTTGCGCCCTTGTTTGCATGGCCTCGGTTGTCTTGCTCCGGCAACGCCGCCGCAACGATGCGCTGCTTAAGCTCGCGCTGTTCGGCCTGCTGGCAGTGTGCGTCAGTGCCTTCTTCATGTCCAACCTGAGCGGCGTGTATGGCCGCTATCACACGCGCATCGGGTTCCTGGTGATCTTTCCCGGCCTCGCCCTCGCGTTCCGATGGGCGGGCGACCGGATCGAGCGCTTCGGTCTTGCGCGGAAAAACCCGCGCGCCTGATCGGG
>JBFYWS010000182.1:0-3029 GCA_041310935.1 Desulfobacteraceae bacterium
CGCAGGACGGTCACCCGGTCGCACAAGGCTTCCACATCCTCAAGCTTGTGGGATACGAGCAGCACGCTCTTGCCTTCCGCTGCCAGACGCCGCAAGGCCGAATAGAGAACCTCTTTCTGGGCGGCGGATATCCCGGTAGTCGGCTCATCCAGTATCAGCAGCCGGATCCCCAGCGCCAGAAGCCGCAGCAGCTCCAACTGCTGGCGCTCACCCACCGTCAGGCTGTTGACCAGGGCCTCGGGGTTCAAACGGAAATGAAACGAGTCGGCCAGATCCTTAAAACGCGCTTTGAAGGCATTCCGGGCAAGAGAGATCGTCCCGGCCTGCCCCAGGATGAAGTTGTCAATGACCGGGAGCTGGGGAAAATCGAGGGGATCCTGGTAGAGCATGCCGACGCCGAGACCGGCGGCCGCGGCCGTCGTGCGGTAGTCAACTGGTTTTCCATCCACCCGGACCGATCCGGACGTCCGGGTGGTGAACCCTGCCAGGATCTTCATCAGCGTGCTTTTACCGGCGCCGTTCTCACCGAGGATGCCGTGCAGCTCCCCGGGCGCAACCGTCAGGCTGACCCCGTCGTTTGCTTTTACGGCGCCATAATGCTTGTGGATGTCAACCAGCTCGACCTGCATGGGCGCTTCCGCCCGACCTAATTCTTGGCGCTGCTCTGCCCCTGCATGCCCTGCAGGAGCTGCTCCATGTGCCAGATCTGCTTGTCGCTGGCTGTTTCACCGGCCTTCACAAACACCTTGCCGTCCTGGTAGTTCAGCGGTCCTTTGAACAGGTTAACCGTGCCCGAACCAAGGTCCTTGACGAACTTGTCCAGCTCCGGCTTGACCCCGGCGGGCAGGGCCGCCCCGGGAATGAAGCCCACGATGCTGGAGTCCGGGTTGTTTATGTCCTTCCAATCCGGTCCGAGCCACACCCACTCCGGTTTCCAGGTCTTGTTCATGGCGGCCTTCACAAATCCAACATACGCCGGGCCCCAGTTGAAATAGGGCACCCCCAGGCAGACATCCGGGGCGCTCTGGCAGGCCCCGACATAGTCATAGGGGACGCCCCAGACGTTCTTGCCTTCTTTCTTCTTCTGGCCGGCCACGGTGAGCGCCTCGGTGGTGTCGATCCCGGAAAGGACCACGTCATAGCCGGTGTTGAAAAAGTTCTGGGCCACCTGGGTCGGGTCGGAGGTCACCCCCGGGATGTTGAACCAGAATCCGATCCAGGTCACCTGAAATTTCAAGTCTTCGGGCTTCTTCTTGAGCACGGTCTCCCAGGCGTATTTTGCGCCTAGATAGGCCGAAGCCGCCAGCCGGCGGGTCTCCTCGTTGATGAGCGGGCCCAGGTAGCCGATTTTGCCGGTCTGCGTGGTGAGGGCGGCCGCAAAGCCTGCCATCATCTTGGTGTACTCCATCTTTCCCATGAGGTTGCTCAGGTTGGGCGGGCCCTTGCCGGACAGCACATCGTCGCCGGAGATATGCAAAAAGTAAACGTTCGGGTGCTGGCGTGCGGCCTCGCGGGCGCCGTCCTTCATGTCGTCGGAGTTGGCGATGATCAACCGGGCGCCCTTCTCGACCATGTCGTCCACGAGCTGCGGGATGGTGACTCCCGGTCGGTCCGCCGGGTTGACCTTGTCGATGTAGATCATCTTGGTGCCGGGCACCATCTTTTCGACGTATTTACCGCCCTCAAAGTGGGCCTGGCTCCAGCCGTGGTCGTTGTACGGGCCCACCAGAAGCATGCCGAAGGTGAAAGGCGGGTTAGCGGCGGTTACTCCCAACGAGAGTACCGCCGAGAACAACGCCAGGAATGTCAGATACAGGAACCCTTTTTTAAGCATAGCCGCCTCCCAGGGGTGAAATGTGTGATCGGTTCGACGCGGTGCAGCAGACGAGAAGCCATCTCAAATGTCATTCCAGGCCTTCGCGTTTGAGCAGGTCGCGGTGCCAGAGTGCGAAGTCGTACATGCCCCGGAAGCGATCCTCCTCGTTGACGAGGCCCATAGCCATCTCCAGGACGCCGCGGTTGTAGGAGTTATTTTCGGCCTCGCCGCTGCGCATCTGTAGGAATTCCCGCACCAACTGCTGGGTGGTGCGCTTGGTTTTGTCCGTGCGGATGTCGATCGGGTCCTTCGGCACCTGGAAAGGGTCCCACTTGTCGAAACCCTTTTTCAAAATGTGCTTCTGCCGCCGCGGCGACATACTATCAAAGACCGCTTTCTTGCGGCTTTCGGCCTCTTCAATGTCCGAAGAATACTCGCCCATCACGGCCTCCTCGACCGGCGCCGTTTTGGCGGCGGCTCCTCCGGCGGTGCTTCTTTCACCCCCAGGTAGATGTCGTCATATGCCGTAATCAGCGCGGTGGACAGGGGCACCAGCATGTCCGCCAACCCGACGAACCGGGACTTGAGGTCCCGAACGAGCTCGGCGCTGATCGCCTGCAGACGCGCGTGGACGCTGTCCAGGTTGACGGTGGGGTATCGTTCGCCTTCTTTGAAGTCGGATTTTCCGCACGTTCGTCCGGCGCCGCCGATGGCGGTCGGAATGCCGTAAAACCGGCACGTCAGTGGGCGGTTTTCGTAGAGGTCGCAGAGATCTTGCGGGTTCAACAGCGGGCAGCGCACGCGCTCGCGCGCCAGCGCGGCCAGGATCTCGGCTTCGGGTTTGCCGGCCATCAGTTCCTGGTGCGCCCAGCGCTTGATTTTGGTCATCTGGCGGTCGGCCCGGTTGGCGCTTTCCTCGAGATCGGTTTTTTCAGCCCCCTTAAATTTCTGGTTGTAGTGGTAGTTGATGTAGAGGGCCTCGATCAGGGTCAGATCGAAGACCGCATGGCAGCAGTCGGCGCAACCGGCCGCGCACGTCACGCAGTCCGCGTGGGCGTTTTTCACGCGGTTGAAGGCCTCGTCCGATGCCGTCACGAGTTTTTCATATTTTTCGAAGTAGGGTGTAAAGTCGAAATCCATGGTTCACCTGCTTTCAGCTCAGCCCGTTGCCCGGCTGGCTGGATATAGTTTTCCGGGCCTGACCGGCGACCGG
>JBFYWS010000198.1:0-6283 GCA_041310935.1 Desulfobacteraceae bacterium
GGCGCCTACCTGCAGGAGCGGCGGACGGAAGGCCTGCGGGTCAATGTAAATCATCTGGGCGAGGAGGTCCTCGGGGAAAAAGAGGCGCTCACCCACATGGACACCTACCTTGCCGACCTGCGGAACCCGGCGATCGAGGGCATCGCCGTCAAGATCTCCACCATCTGCGCCCAGATCCACCCTCTGCCCTTCGCGGAGACGGTCGACCGCATATCGGAGCGCCTGTCGATCCTCTACCGCGAAGCCGCGGCCCAGACATATTCACGCCCGGACGGCACCCGCGTCCCCAAATCCGTGACCCTCGACATGGAGGCCTACCGCGACCTGGCACTCACCGCGGCCGCCTTCATGCGCACATTGGACCTACCGGAATTCCGGAACGTCTTTGCCGGCATGGCGCTTCAGGCCTATCTGCCGGACTCCTTCGACATGCTGCAGGAGATCACCGCCTGGGCGAAACGCCGGGTGGATGCCGGCGGCAGTCCGGTCAAGGTGCGCATCGTCAAGGGCGCCAACATGGAGATGGAACTGCTCGAGTCCTCGCTCTACGGCTGGCCGCTCGCCCCCTACGACAACAAGCTCGATGTGGATGCCAACTGGAAGCGCATGGTTTCGTATGGCCTCGAGCCGGACCACGCCCGCGCCGTGCGCCTCGGGGTCGCCTCCCACAACCTCTTCGACGTCGCCTTTGCATACCAACTGGCCCGCCGGAACCAGGTGACGGATTTTTTCACTTTCGAGATGATCGAGGGCATGGCGAACCACGTGCGGCGCGCGGTGGGAGAAACCGGGCAGGACCTGCTGGCCTACGCGCCGGTGGCCGAAGACCGGCACTTCATCAATGCCGTCGCCTACCTCATCCGCCGCCTGGACGAAAACACCGGCCCCCGGAACTTTCTGCGCCACCTGCACCGGTTGCAGACCGGGACCTCCTCCTGGCAGATGCTGGCGGATCATTTCAGGGCCTCGGTGCGACGCATCCCGACTGTCGGCTCGCACCCCCACCGCACCCAGAACCGGATCACCGAAACCGTGCCTGCCGGCCGTGGGACTTATGCCAGGGGCGAGTTCCGCAACGAACCGAACACCGACTGGTCGCTTGCGGCAAACCGCGCCTGGGCCGAGGGCATCCGCCGCGCGTGGATGAAAGGGCCGGGGGACACGCCGCTCGAGGTGCCGGTGGTGGCGGCGGGTAAAGATCTGCAGCGGGGCCGGAAGGTGCTCAAGGCCTGTGACCCCAACCAGCTGCCGGCAACCGTGGTCGTGGCCCGCTGCGCCCTGGCCACCGCCGGGGATGCGAAGCGGGCGGTTGCAGCGGCCAAGGCCGACTCGGACGGGTGGCGGACCATGGCGTTCCGCCGGCGCCACCGTATTCTCTGTGCCGCGGCCGACGAAATCCGCCGGGCCCGCGGCGACCTCATCGGCGCGGCCGCTGCCAGCACCGGCAAGCTGTTCACGGAGGCCGACCCGGAAGTCTCGGAAGCCGTCGACTTCGCCGAGCTCTATCCCCACGCCGCCCGGGCCTACTTCGAAATGAAAAACCTGCGCTGCCGGGGCAAGGGGGTGGGACTCGTGATCGCGCCCTGGAACTTCCCCATCGCGATCCCCTGCGGCGGCATCGCGGCCGCCCTGTCCGCCGGCAACACCGTCATCTTTAAGCCCTCCTCGGACGCCATTCTGGTCGGGTGGCTGCTCTGCCAGTGTTTCTGGCGGGCCGGGGTGTCGAAGAACACCCTGCAGTTCCTGCCCGGCGAGGGGGGCAGCGCCGGCGCCCAACTCGCGGGTCACCCCGATGTGGACTTCGTCATCCTCACCGGCGGCACCGAGACCGGGCTGAAGATCCTTTCGGCCCGGCCCGACCTGCCGCTGACAGCCGAAACCGGCGGCAAGAACGCCACCGTGGTCACCGCCATGTCCGACCGGGACCAGGCCATCGCCGACGTCGTTTATTCGGCCTTCGGCAACTCCGGCCAGAAATGCTCGGCCACCTCGCTGCTGATCCTGGAGCGGGAGATCTACGACGACGAAAAATTCCGCCGCCAGCTCGCGGACGCCGCCGCCACGTTCACGGCCGGCTCGGCCTGGGACTTCACCGCCAAGATGGGTCCCCTCATCCGGCCGCCGCGCAGCCCTCTCCAGGAAGCGCTCTGCGGTCTGGCGCCGGGCGAATCATGGGCGCTCGAGCCAAAACAGATCGGAGACAATCCGCACCTGTGGTCGCCGGGCATCAAGTGGGGCGTGCCGCCGGGCGGCCAGACCCACCTGACCGAGTTCTTCGGCCCGCTGCTGGGGGTGATGCGCGCGGAGAACCTGAAACAGGCCGTCGACCTGGTGAACCAGACCGGCTACGGCCTCACCTCGGGGATCGAGAGCCTCGACCGCCGCGAGCAGGCGTTCTGGCAGGAGCGGGTCCAGGCCGGGAACCTCTACATCAACCGCGGCACGACCGGCGCCAGCGTCCTGCGCCAGCCCTTCGGCGGCATGGGCAAATCGGCTCTCGGCGCCGGCATCAAGGTCGGCGGCCCGCACTACGTAACCCAGTTCATAGAAGCGGAGGACGCGGCGGCCCCGTCGACAGGGCCGCTGACGCGCCCGCAGCCCCTGCTGCGCCTTGCCCAGCGCTGGCAGCTTGGGCTGGAGGGGGAAAGATTCGGCGCTGAGGCCGGCGATATGCGCAAGGTTATCCTCGCCATCCGCAGCTACCTCTACCACGTCGAACGCGAGTTCGGCTGCGCGCTCGACCACGTGAACCTGCGCGGCCAAGACAACGCACTGCGCCATCTGCCGGTGGGCACCGTGGCCGTGCGCCTGCACCCTGCGGACACGCTTTTCGACGCCCTGGCCCGCATCGCGGCGGTCAAGGCCACCGGAAACCGCCTGCGGGTCAGTGTCCCGAAGGGGCTGGACACTGCGGCAGCCCGCTTTCTGTATGGACCCGAAGGACTGCGGCTCACCGGCCGCGACCCGGTGTTCCAGGAGTCGGACGCCGACCTCATCGCCGGCATGCCCGCGCTCGACCGCATCCGCTACGCCGCGCCGGGCCGGGTGCCGCCCGAGGTGTTCGCGGCGGCCGCCGCAACCGGCTTTTACATCGCACGCACGCCGGTCGTCATGGAGGGCTGCCTCGAGCTGCTCCAGTACTACCGCCAGCAGAGTGTCTGCACCAACTACCACCGCTACGGCAACCTCGGCGACCGCGCGGCGGAATTTACAGAAGAGTAAGCTTCACTTTGTAGCTACAATGCAATCACATTTCAATTGACAGGGAAGCTGGTACTGAATTAATAGAGTTATAAACGTTGAAATGCGTTTACATAAGAATTTAAAATCCTCGAATTGACCGACCAGTTTGTTTCAGAACGCTTCTGCCGCTTGCCTGCTGCTCAGACCGGCGCTCGACCGCTGGCAGGTTTTGAAACCGCTGGTTTTTCATTAAGGTTGGCCGGACTATCCGGGCGTTTTTGGAGCTTTGGAGCGGCGACGTCAGCGGGCACCATCACACCCAAACCCGACAGCAACGACAGGAGGGAAACGATGAAAAAAGGGCATTTCGTTTGTTCGGCTCTGGTGGCAGTGTTCATCGGAATGTTGTTTTTCGCACTCCCCGGCGGGGTTCAAGCGGCAGACCCCATCAAGCTCAATTACTCCATCTTCTTTCCAGCGCCGCATAAAAACACGGTGCTCGCCACCGAATGGGCGCAGGAAATCGAAAAGCGCACCAACGGTGCGGTCAAGATCACCATCTTCGCGGGCGGAACGCTGACCCCTGCCGACAAGTGTTACGACGGCGTCGTGAAGGGCATCTCCGACATCGGCATGTCGGTGCTCGGCTACACCCGGGGACGGTTCCCGCTCTCCGAGGTCATCGACCTGCCCCTGGGTTACAAGAACGGCCTAGCCGCCACCAAGCTCATCAACGCCTATTACCAGAAATTCAACCCCCAGGAGTTCAATGACGTCCAGGTCATGTACTTCCACGCCCACGGGCCCGGAATCCTGCACACCAAGAAGCCCGTCAAGAACCTCGACGATCTGAAGGGCATGAAGATCGTCTGTCACGGCCTGAGCGCGAAGGTGGTGGGCGCCCTGGGTGCAACCCCTGTGGCCATGCCCATGCCCGAACGGTACGACGCGCTTCAAAAAGGTGTGGCCGAAGGCGGCGTGAACCCCATCGAATCTTTGAAGGGCTGGAAGCTTGCCGAGGTCATCAAGTCCACCACGGAAAACTTCGGCTCGGCCTACAGCACCGGCTTTTTCGTGGTCATGAACAAGGACAAATGGAAATCCCTGCCGCCGGATGTCCAGAAGGTGATCGCAGCGGTCAACCTGGAGTGGATCGAGAAGACCGGCAAGGGCTGGGACGAGATCGACAAGGAGGGTAAGGAGTTCACCCTGGCCAAGGGCAATCAGGTCATCGCTCTTTCCAAGGAAGAAGACGAAAAATGGGCCAAGCTGGTCCGGCCCATCCTGGATGAATACGTGGCCAACATGAAGGCCAAGAACCTTCCGGGTGATGACGCCCTCAAGTTCTGTCTGGAAGAGCTGAAGAAGCTCCAGTAGCATCCCGGGGGAAGGGATGGCACAGATCCCTTCCCCTTGTCTGCCCCTCATCATGACCACCTGCCTGATCGACAGAAAGGAGCGGTGCGTGGAGCGTTTATTGAACGGCGTCGGCCGGCTGAGCCGCCTCATCAATGTCATCGCCGGCATCGCGATCACCTTCATAATGTTCTTGACGGTCCTCGATGTCATCCTGCGGTTTTTCCGGCGGCCGATTGTCGGAACCTATGAATTGGTGGCCTTCTCCGGGGCCGTGGTAATTGGTTTCGCCATTCCCCTGACCTCTTGGATGCGCGGCCATATCTACGTCGACTTTTTCACCGCCAAGCTGTCCAAAACCGCCCAATCCATTTTCAACGTGACCACCCGCTGCATGGGGATCGGCCTGTTTTTCCTCATCGGGTGGAACCTCATCAAGGTGGGCATGGACCTGCAGCAATCCGGGGAAGTGTCGCTGACTCTGCAACTGCCGTTTTACCCCGTCGCTTACGGAGTGGCCGTATCCTGCTTCATTCAGTGTCTCGTTCTGCTCGCGGACATCGTGAAAATTTTCAGGGGGGACTATGAGTGACGTCGCGGCCGGGTTGATCGGTCTGGCGGGGGTTCTGCTGCTGTTTCTGACGGGCATCGAACTGGGGTTTGCCATGGCCCTCGTGGGGTTCCTGGGCTTCAGTTACATCGTCTCCTGGAAGGCCGGACTGAACCTGCTGGCCAAGGATTTCTTCGACGTTCTGTCCTCCTACGGTTTCACGGTCATCCCGCTCTTCATCCTCATGGGACAGATCGCCTTCAACGCCGGCATCGCCAAGCGGCTCTACGCGGCGGCCTACAAATTCGTCGGCCACATCCCCGGCGGGCTGGCCATGGCGACCGTCGTCGGGGCCACGGTGTTCAAGGCGATCTGCGGCTCCTCGCCGGCAACGGCCGCCACCTTCGCCAGCGTCGCCGTGCCGGAAATGGACCACTACGGCTACGACAAGAAACTGTCCACCGGGGTCGTGGCCGTCGTGGGTACCCTGGGAATCCTGATCCCCCCCAGCGTTACGCTGATCGTCTTCGGCATCATCACGGAGCAATCGATCGGAAAGCTTTTTCTGGCGGGCCTGGTCCCGGGGCTGATCGTCGCCCTGTTTTTCATCGGCATCATCTACGGCTGGTGCCGGATCAACCCGGCACTGGGGCCCAAGGGGCAAACATCCACCTGGAAGGAGCGTGTGGCGTCGCTGCCCGAGGTACTTTGGATTCTGTTCATTTTCTCCCTGGTGATCGGAGGCTTGATGCAGGGTTTTTTCACGCCGACCGAGGCCGGCAGCGTGGGGACCTTCGCCGTTCTTTTTCTATCCGTCATCAAGCGGGATTTGAACTTCAGGGGCTACGTCAAATCGGTGGCCGAATCCCTGCGCACGGCCTGCATGGTGTTGATGCTCATCGCGGGCTCCGTCATCCTGGGGCATTTCCTGGCGGTGACCCAGATTCCCATGATCACGGCCGACTGGGTGGTGACGTTGCCCTTCAACCGCTACATCATCATGGTGGTGATCGCGATCATTTATCTGATCGGCGGGTCCTTTATCGACGACCTCGCCTTCATGGTCATGGCCACCCCGATCTTTTACCCGGTCATCATCTAGCTCGGGTTCAATCCGGTGTGGTTCGGGATGATCATCGCCCTGACCGTCATGGTCGGCGTGGTGATCCCGCCGGTGGCGATCAACGTGTTCGT
>JBFYWS010000208.1:0-2749 GCA_041310935.1 Desulfobacteraceae bacterium
TCAGATCCACATAGGCCGATTCCTCGACCGATAGATCAAGGAAATCATCGGCGCTACCGACCCGCCAGCCCCGCTCTGCGAGACGCCGTTGTTTTGCTTCATCGATCATAGGCTTCGAACCGTCGTTTGCAGGTGTCGATCACTGGACCGGGTGTGGATGGTGTCTTCTTGCGGAAGACCTCGCCGATAATCACCGCGTCGTGGTCCAGCCGATAGATGATGCGCCAAGTCACGTCGGTGTCGTTGATGCGCTACTCATGACAGCGTGGCCCGATCACCGGCATCGGCCGCGAGTGGGGCATCGGCAAGAACTCGCCGCGCTGCAGTCGGCGCAGCAATACCCCCGCCTCGATCCGGGCGGTGGGAGAAAACGGCGGGGTCTTGACCTCGCCGTGTAGCCAGACGAGCGGCCGGTCGCGGTCGTTCATGGGACTGAAGCCTATGTCAATTTCGACATATCGTCAACCGCGGATACCGGTCGGGACGGTCGGGCCTACCCAAGGCCTCAGCCGGGGTTCCTGCTCCGCCAGCCAGTCCAAGCAGTGGGAGCGGCTTCAGCCGCGACGGATCACCCCAGCGGGCCTCAGGCCGTGCGCCCGCCGGGATATGCCCGTTCAGTCGGCGACGAAACAGGGCGACCAGACGGCGGAGAGACCACGGTTTCCTGCTGCAGTGCCCCCCTGTTCGGCTCAAGCTTCCCCGCGGTGTTGGCAGTTGATGTGTAAGCGGACAGTGAGAGAGAAGGGTGACACACAACTCCCATTCACTTGCGTTACGGCCTGCTCTCTTGCTGGGGGAAACTTACGACCCCTTGTTACCAAGACGCCGCTTCCTCATGCTAACGAGGTGTACGGACAACTCCTCGGACGGGACTTTAACCCGCTAGACTTACTGTTGTTACTGCGAACGGTCAGGGTCACTCCCCGGCCAGGGCCAATACGCGCTCGACGACGTCGTCGGCGAGCCAGCCCCCATGCCGGCGGATACGCTCGATGGCCTCGGCCACCGAGTCCAGTTTCCCGCGCCGTTTGGCGTGCAGGAGCACGCCCAAGGAGCCAGTCATCGGGATGGATCTGCGGCGGGCGATGCGCCTCGCCTTGAGGTCGTCCAGCACCACGGTGGCGCCCGGAAGGTCCAGTGCGAGTTGGATCACCGCCGCCTCGCCGAGGTCCAACTCGCCAGCCAGGAGCGGCAAACCCCTGTCGCAAGGGCATACACCTCGATACCCGGGACGGTTCGCAGCCTCCGGGGGGTGTCGTCCAGTCGGGCCCCGGCCTCCAACTCCCACAACACGGGCTCCGGCACCAACACCCGGCCATAGAGTGCCGGCAAGGCGTCGAGCCCGCCCAAGGCGGCGGTCAGGTGAATGACCGGGCTACTATTGAGGATGATCGCCGGCGGCCTCGGCGGCAGCGAGGTCCCCGTCCAACTCCCCAGCGGCTACCTGGATGGTGGATACCCCCAGGCGGCCGAGCTCGGCGAGAAAGGACACCCGTCCCATCCCGATCAGGCCGGCAGCCTGCCCGGAACTGAGCCTGCCGGTCTCGAACAATTTGGCGGCCATGGCTAGACGCGCCTCGCGCTCGAACTCCGCACGGGACATGTGCAGGGCATCGGGGAAGGTCTCGGGGTAATCGACGGACAGGGTGTTGCTCATGGCCAAATGTTCGGGGGTGCGCTGGCGTGTCGGCAATGTTCGCCCAATCGACCGGGTGAAGCCAGGGCGGCGAGGACTTCCGGGGACAATATGTGTGATTCGTGGAGCTGGCGAGTGTCTGCTGTCCACGCGACTGCGGACCCCGGCGGCAAAGCACCAGTGTCCGGAGCTGGCCGCAAAGCGCCCATCGACGCCGAGGTCCGCGCCGCGCCCGTAGGCGGTGGCGCGCAGTCAACATCGGCGGACTGCGCAAGACCGGTGCCGCTAGCGCGGAGGCAGAGCAACAACAACAGGCTGCTGTCCATGCTGATTGCCGACGGGTTGGACGAGTGCAAGGCGGCCATCGCCGAGCGCTACCTGTTTCTTGGCGTCGCCGTGCCGACCCGTACGCTCGGCACATCGCTCTGCGGAAAATCGCTCCCCTTGAACAGAAGCGGCTCGCCCAGGGTGACCGCGAGGGCGTAGGAGCAGCAATCGCCCGGATTCAGGCCGGCGGGATGGCGCCCCTTGCCGAAGCGCCGGTAGGCGTCACGGGCGACTCGCGCCTGGGCCGCCTCGAGCCCGATCACTTGGACGCCCAGATCGGCCAGCAGGGTCTCCAACTCGGCGACCCCCTCTGGACCCTTGCGATTGTCGAGAACCACGGATGTCTCCAAGAGCGAAAAGGCGCTCATGATCCGATTCGGGTCTGCCGCTATGGCCGCGGCAAGATCGCCGGTATCTGGCTCGCCGAGCAAGATGGCGACGAGGGCCGAGCTGTCGATGACCATTAGTCGAAGGTCCCGTCGGCCCCATAACCGAGGATTTCGTCGGCCGACCTGGAATCTCGGTCAGGGAGGGCGGTGCAGCGCTCGCGGGCGCGCATGATCCGCGCCAATGCAGAGCCCTCGGCGCGCCTCTGGTGCACTTGCTGGGCCTGCCGTTGCAGCGCATGCAGGATGACCTGGGTGATGGACTCGCCGGTCTCGCGGGCAAGCTCCCGGGCAAGCCCCTCGACCTCGTCGTTCTTGATGCTGAGTGCCATGGCGGAGAGGTTATAGAATGTTTGCAGTGGTTCTATAATCTAGGCGCTTACTCCTACTTTGTCACGTT
>JBFYWS010000220.1:0-9105 GCA_041310935.1 Desulfobacteraceae bacterium
ACCGTGCGGATCTCGTTGCGGAAAACGACGACGATGATCAGCGCCGCCACGGCCACGATGCCCTGGACCACCCAGCTGGTGACGATCAGGCCCAGGTAGGCCGCGATCTGCTGGAAAAACCACAGCATGGTGAGCCCGATGAGGACCCGGAAGACGTAGGTCCCCCGGAAGAGCACGTAGAACCGGAACAGGATGTAGCTGTTCAAGCCGATGTCGACGACATCCTGCCAGCCGAGCTCGTTAAATACGTGCAGCAGTTTCTCCATGCGGCGCTAATCCGTCACGCTGAAACGCAGAATTTTGAAGACGCGCCCGCTCGCGTCGGTGATCTCCACCCGCCAGGGGCCCTTGTCGGCCTCCCGCAGCTGGATGCTGCTGAAGGTGGCCCAGCGCGTAGGCTTCAGGCTCAGCCGGATCCGTGCGCTGGGCCTGTCCCGAAAGATCCAGTGGTGATAGATCGGCATCTCCTCGGCGATGCTGTCGAAAAAGGTGAAGCAGTAGATTTTCCCGGCGGAAATCGAAAAGGCGACCGAGGCGTTGTAGGGGATTCCGTCCTTGACCTCTTCGCACACGATGGCCTGGATCAGGGCGGCCTTGGCGGCCGGGGCCGGGCTGCCGGCCGCCGGTCGCGCGGGGCCCTGGGCATGGGTCGTCAATGGCCACCCGATAGCCGCGATGAAAATCCAAACGATCATCAAGCTGGTTTTTCGAAACACCGGATCTCTTCCTTATGCTTGTTTTTCAACACCCTGCTAAGAGTTAGCTTAGCGCGCTTTCATGAATTTGCAAGGGAAAACTCACCGACATTCGCACTTTTTTCCTGAAGCGTTTTAAGGTAATTTAAGGTATTCTATTACAAAAGCCGCACAACGCCGGATCACGGCCTCAAACGCGGTCTTTCAACACCCTGTTCGTCTCGGGCGTTCGGCGCGAACGCACGCCATCCCTTTCGCGAGCGTGTTTAACCTTTGACATTCAGCGCGGAGTCCTTGAATGCAGCATTCCACGGCCCTCCTTCAAGAACCGGCGCCCGGCCAGAGCAGGGTCTGCTTTTGCGGCGACGTTCTCACCTTCACGTTGACGGTCCCGGCCGACATGCAAGGCGCCGCCTGGGTCCGCACCAACATCGGCCATGCGGACGTCACCCGCGCCGAGATCATCCGCGGCGTCCACTTCCAGGAAACCCCGCTCGGCCGGGACTGGTTCGACACCCCCATGCGGCGCGTCGCCGCCAGCCGGTTCGAAGTGCGGCTGGCCCTGAGCGAGGTGGGCCATTTCGAAGCCAAGTGCTTTTTCCTCACGCAGGGCGAAACGACCCCCATCTGGCCTCCCGGCGCCAACACCTCCGTGAACGTCGAGCCGGCCGAGTCCTGCTGCGCCAACACCATTTACAATGCGTTCGTGCGGCAGTTCGGACCGAACAAGTCCGGAGCGAAGGCCCTGCCCGCGCCCGGCGAGGAGTGCATCCGCCTGCTCGATACCGCCCGCTTCACCGTGATCCCGCCTTCGGGGACGTTCCGGGATCTCATCGCGGAGCTCGACTTCATCATCGGCGAGCTGGGCTGCCGCATCCTCATGCTGCTGCCGATCCACCCCACGCCCACCACCTACGGCCGCATGGGTCGGTTCGGAAGCCCTTATGCCGCCTTGAGTTTCAGGAGTGTCGACCCGGCCCTCGCCGTTTTCGACCCCAACGCGACGCCGACCGAGCAGTTTGTCGAGCTCGTGGACGCCGTCCACCGCCGCAACGCCAGGGTCTTGCTCGACATCGCCATCAACCACACCGGCTGGGCCGCCAACCTGCACACCAACCACCCGGAATGGCTCAGCCGCACCCCCGAGGGCCGCATCGAGGTGCCCGGCGCCTGGGGCGTGCAGTGGGAGGACCTGACCAAGCTCGACTACCGCCACCGGGAGCTGTGGCAGTTCATGGCGGAGGTTTTCCTCACCTGGTGCCGCCGCGGGGTGGACGGCTTTCGCTGCGACGCCGGCTACATGGTCCCGCACGCGGCCTGGAAGTACATCGTCGCGCGGGTGCGGGAGCAGTTCCCCGACACGACGTTCGTGCTGGAGGGGTTGGGCGGGAAGATCTCGGTCACCCGGCAGCTGCTGAACACCGCCAACCTCAACTGGGCCTATTCGGAGCTGTTCCAGAACTACGACCGCAGCCAGCTCGAGCGCTACCTGCCGGAGGCAATCGAGATTTCCGCGACCGACGGCCTCACGGTGCATTTCGCCGAAACCCACGACAACCTGCGCCTGGCCTCCCGGTCCCACACCTATGCCCGCATGCGCACCGCGCTCTGCGCCCTGGCCGCCCCGTCGGGCGCCTTCGGGTTCGCCAACGGGCTGGAGTGGCTCGCCGCGGAAAAGATCAACGTGCACGAGGCGGTGCCCCTGAACTGGGGTTGCCCGGTCAACCAGGTGGCCGCGATCCGCCGCCTGACGCGGCTGCTCAAACTGCACCCGGCGTTTCACGACCGGACGAATGTGACACTCGTCGAACAGGGCGACGGGAACCAGGTCGTGATCCTGCGCCACCATCTCCCGACGGACCGACGGCTGCTCGTGCTCGTCAACCTCGACCCCGACCAGAGGACCGCGGCCGCGTGGAACCCGGAGTCCGCCGGCCTGCGCCAAAAAACGTACACCGACCTGCTGACGGAGGCCACGGTCACGGTGCACGCCTCCGGCGGGCTTTACACCTGCGCCCTCGCGCCCGGCCAGGTGCTCTGCCTCAGCCCGGAGCCATCCGACCTTGCGCTGCTGCAGTCCGCGCCGACCGATCCCTTCGCGGTGCCGCCGCGCATCGAGCTCCAGCGCCTGCGGGCGAAAGCCCTGCAGGTGGTGACCTTCCAGCGCGGCACGCAGGACATCGGCGACGTCGACCCGGACCAAGCCGCCGTGGCACTCGGGCAAGACCCGGCCGCCTTCTGCGCCGGGCTTGACCCGGCGGGTGCGGAACGCCGGGTGGTCACCTGGCAGTGGCCGCGGGACCTCACGCGCGAGGTCATGCTGGCCCCCGGCCACTTTCTCCTGATCCGGTCCGACCGGGGCTTCCGGGCACGCCTCACCGAGAAGGAGCGCACCCTTGCCGTCGAGGAAGGCCTGCGCGCCGCCGACGGCTCGTTCTTCAGCCTGTTTCTGCCGCCCTCCACCCCCAAAGCCCTCACGCGCATCTCCCTTCGGCTGGCGGTCCAGACCGAGAGCGGCACGCGCCACGCCGAGGCGCCCCTGCTGCTGCTGCCCCGGCCGGAGGAGGCGCGGGTGAAGCGGGTGTTCCAAAGATCCGAGCTGCTCAAGGACCCGCTGCGCATGCTCGCCACCAACGGCCGCGGAGCGATGCTGTGGGCACCGGTCGCCTGGGGCACGCTCGCCAGTCGCTACGACGCCCTGCTCGCCGCCAATTTCGACCCCAACCACCCCGAAGACCGCTGGGTGATGCTGACCCGCTGCCGGGCCTGGCTCGTCTACCAGGGCTTTTCCCAGGACATCAACCTCGACTGCCTCCAGGCCTTTGCCGCGGGCAACAGCGGCGGCGCGTTCTGGCGCTACAAGATCCCGAGCGGCCAGGGGCAGCACGTGATGCTCACCATCGGTCTCGACATGGTGCCGGACCGCAACGCCATCCGGATCGCCTTTCACCGGCACGGCGCCGGCAGCGACGCCGCGCGGCTGGCGGATGCGACACCCGTGCGCCTCGTGTTGCGGCCCGACATCGAAAACCGGAGTTACCACGACACCACCAAGGCCTTCGCCGGCCCCGAGCACCATTTCCGGGCCGCGCTCAGCGACATCCCCGGCGGGTTCGCCTTCCAGCCGGACGCGCTTCACCGCCTGTGCATGGAGATCACGCAGGGCCGGTTCGTGCGGGAGCCGGAGTGGAATTACATGGTGCACCGTCGCCAGGACGCCGAGCGCGGCCAGGACGCCGACTCGGACCTCTTCAGCCCGGGCTATTTCGAAGCCGTGCTCGCGGGGAGCGAGACCGTGTGCCTCTGCGCCGAGGCCGGGCCGGAGCGGGCGCCAGCGCCGGCGCCCGGTGCCGCCGACCTGCTCCCGGAGCGTTCGCCGCTCGAAACCCGGGCGCCGGCCGGCCTCACGCCGGCCGAGGTGCTCGAAAAAGCCCTCGGTCACTACGTGGTCCGCCGCGGCCGCCTGAAGACGGTGATCGCCGGCTACCCGTGGTTTCTGGACTGGGGCCGCGATTCGCTGATCTTCGCGCGCGGGCTCATCGCGGCCCGCCGGTTCGAAGAAACCCGCGCGGTCTTGAAACTCTTCGGGCAGTACGAGGACCGGGGCACTCTCCCCAACATGATCCGCGGCAGCGATGCCGGCAACCGGGACACCTCGGATGCGCCCCTGTGGTTTGCCGTGGCCTGCGCCGAGCTTGCCGCCGCGGAAGGCGGCGAGGGCTTCCTGAAAAGCGACTGCGGCGGCCGCACGGTCCGGCAGGTGCTCGGCTCCATCGTCAACGCCTATATGGCCGGCACACCCAACGGTGTCAAAATGGACCCGGACTCGGGGCTGATCTTCAGCCCGTCGCACTTCACCTGGATGGACACGAACTTCCCGGCCGGAACTTCGCGGCAGGGCTACCCGGTCGAGATCCAGGTCTTCTGGCACGCGGCCCTCGCCTTCCTCTCCCGCATTGACAAGAAAGAGAGCCGCCGGTGGGCGGCCCTGGCCACACGCGTCAGGCACTCCCTGGTGACCCTCTTCTGGCAGTCGTCGCTCGGCTGTCTGTCCGACTGCCTGCACGCCGCCCCGGGGCAGCCGGCCCGCACAGCGACGGCGGATGATCACATCCGCTCGAACCAGCTGTTCGCCATCACCCTGGGTGCGGTCGACACCAACGAGCATCGCCGGCAGATCCTGAACGCGTGCGAGGAGCTGCTGATCCCGGGCGCAATCCGCAGCCTGGCCGACAGACCCGTCCGCCACCCGCTGCCGGTGCATTTCCGCGGCAACCTGCTCAACGACCCCCACCGGCCCTACTGGGGCCACTACACCGGGGATGAGGACACCCGCCGCAAGCCGGCTTACCACAACGGCACCGCCTGGACCTGGCCGTTCCCGTCGTACTGCGAGGCCTGGGCCATGACCTACGGCGAGGCGGGACGCCAGACGGCCCTGGCCTGGCTCACGAGCAGCATCCGGCTGGTGGAGACCGGCTGCCTCGGCCATCTGCCGGAAGTCCTCGACGGGGATACCCCGCACACGAGCCGCGGCTGCGATGCCCAGGCCTGGGGGGCAAGCGAGTGGGTGCGGGTGTGGGTCAAGCTGTCTGCTGAGAGCTGAAAGTTCGAGGCTGAAAAATGAACGGATGGAGCCTTTTCCTGGGAGCTTGGAGCTCATGTTGCCCCACCCTTCTTGATTTTTTACACCTAATCAGGTAGATAGACTGAAGGAAAAGACATGCGCGATCATTATGGCCCTTCAGTCTTCAGCCTTCAGTCTTCAGCCTAAACACTCGAACAGTTACACGAAAAGAAAGCATTACGCCTATGTTAAATTTCAAGTCCTACCAGGTACAACCGAACATTCCGGAAAAGCTTGTTTTCCTTGAGACTGTTTCCCGCAACATGTGGTGGTGCTGGACACGGGAGGCCGTCGAATTGTTCCGGCGCATCGACCCGCGCCTGTGGGCCGAATGCGGTCGCAACCCCATCCCGTTTCTGACCCGGATCCCCCAGGTGCGCCTGGAAAAGCTCGCCAGAGACCCCAGCTACCTGTCCCAGCTCGAGCGCGTGAAGACTTTTTATGAAAGGCGGATCAACCAGCCGGAAATCGAGGTCGAGCTCCCGCTCTCCCCCGGGGAGTCCATCGCCTATTTTTCCATGGAGTTCGGCCTGCACGAAAGCCTGCCCCTGTTTGCCGGAGGGCTCGGGATCCTGGCCGGGGACCACCTGAAGGCCTCCTCCAACCTGGGCCTGCCCCTGGTGGGCATCGGCCTGATGTACCGCCAGGGATATTTCCGGCAGTTTCTCAACCACGAAGGCCTGCAGCAGGAAGCCTACCCCGAGACCGACTTCTACAGCCTGCCGATCGAACGCATGCGGGATACCGCCGGCAACGAAATCCGGGTGACCATCCGCGGCGCCGACGGCCCGGTGCATGCCATCATCTGGAAGATCCTAGTAGGCCGGGTGCCGCTGTACCTGCTCGACACCAACATCCTGGAAAACCCGCCGGAGCATCGCGAAATCACGGCACGGCTTTACGCCGCCGAATCCAAGATCCGTCTGCTCCAGGAGGTGCTGCTGGGCATCGGCGGGATGCGGGCCCTTCAGGCCCTCGGGATCAAACCCACGATCGTCCACATGAACGAGGGCCACTGCGCGTTCGCGAGCATCGAGCGCCTGGTCCAGATCGTGGAGGACCAAAAGGTCGACCTCAAGACGGCCCTGCAGATCGTGCCGCGCACGACGGTGTTCACCACGCACACGCCGGTCGCCGCCGGGCACGACGAGTTCCCCGCCGACATGGTCAGGCCCTATCTCACGCCCCTGGCCGAGCGGCTGGGCACCTCCGAGACGGAGCTGCTCTCCTGGGGCCAAGCGCCGGGGACGCACGACAACGGGCCGCTGTGCATGTTCATCCTGGGGGTTCGCCTGTCGGCCACCTGCAACGGGGTGAGTGAACTGCACGGCAGTGTCGCCCGCCGTATGTGGGCCCACGTCTGGCCGGGGCGGCCGGTCGATGAAATCCCGATTTCGCACATCACCAACGGCATACACATCCCCACCTTCGTCAGCCACGAGTTCGGCAACCTGTTCGACCGGTACATCGGGCCCGACTGGTACCTCGGCTCCCGGCGTCCGGAAAACATCAAGCACATCGACGAGATCTACAGCGAAGAGCTGTGGCGGGCACACGAAATGAACCGCTCGCGCCTGGTCCGCACCTGCCGCGAGTATCTCGTTCACCAGTACCGGCGGCGCAATGCGCCGCGCAAGGTGCTCGAGGCGGTCGAAAAAGTCCTCGACCCGGATGTTCTCACCATCGTGTTCGCCCGGCGCTTTGCCACCTACAAGCGGGCCTTCCTGTTGATCCAAGACCCCCAGCGCCTGGAGGCCCTGATCAACAACGAAGACCACCCGGTCCAGTTCATCTTCGCCGGCAAGGCCCACCCCCGGGACAACGAGGGCAAGGACCTGATCAAGCAGCTGTTCCAGTTCGCCAACCGGCCGGCCGTGCGGGACAAATTCATCTTCCTCGAAGACTATGACATGCACCTGGCGCGGCACCTGGTGCAGGGTGCGGACGTGTGGCTGAACACCCCGCGGCGGCCCTTCGAAGCCTGCGGAACCTCCGGCATGAAAGCCGCCATCAATGGGACTCTCAACGTCAGCATCCTCGACGGTTGGTGGTGCGAGGGCTACCGCGAGACCGTGGGCTGGAGCATCGGCAACGGCGAGGAATACGAGGACCACGCCTATCAGGACGCCGTGGAAAGCCAGGCGCTGTACAACCTCCTTGAAAACGAAGTGGTGCCCTGCTTCTACGACCGCAAGAACGGCGACCTGCCCGCTTGCTGGCTGGACAAAATGAAGGCCTCGATGAAAATGGCCATGGAGAAATTCTGCAGCTTGCGCATGGTGATGGAATATGTCGACAAGCTCTACACCCCCGCCGGCCGTTTTCACGACCTGCTTCTCGCCGACG
The DNA here is from genome assembly GCA_041310935.1 of Desulfobacteraceae bacterium. Classification (GTDB taxonomy): domain Bacteria; phylum Desulfobacterota; class Desulfobacteria; order Desulfobacterales; family SpSt-501; genus SpSt-501. The sequence continues at coordinate 7,669 of JBFYWS010000220.1, forward strand.
GCGCTGCCGCGGCCCGGCGGCTGGCGGAGCAGGTCGAGCGGGTGCGCTCGCAGTGGAAAAACGTGACGGTCGGCGCCGCGGCCCGCGACTCCCGCGGCACTCAGCGAGTCGGGGACAGCGTTCAGGTGACCACCGCCGTGACGCTCGGCGAGCTGCGGCCGGACGAGGTGGACATCGAGCTGTATTACGGGCTGTACAAAAACTTTTCGGAGTTGAGCGACAGCCGCGTGGAAGCCTTGCAGGTCCTGGAAGATCGGGGTGAGGGCCGTTACCTCTACGGCTGCACGCTCGCCTGCGACGCGGCCGGCCGCTTCGGGTTCTCGGTTCGCGCCACCCCCCGGGGCGACCCCTGGCTGAAGTTTACACCCGGTCTCCTCACCTGGGCCTCGGAATAACGCGGCTCAACTGAAAGGACGTAACCCATGGAGTCCCCGCGCCGCAATCCCAGAGTCCTGGTGGTGACCCCCGAGGTCACCTATCTGCCCGACCGCATGGGGAACCTGGCCTCTTTTTTCACCGCCAAGGCCGGCGGCCTGGCCGACGTGTCGGCAGCCCTGGTGAGCGCCCTGTTGGATCAGGGCGTCGATGTGCACGTGGCGCTTCCGGATTACCGCTCCATCTTCAGCGACCGCCTGGTTCCGTTTCTGAAGGAGGAGATCACGAGCATCCAACGCAAGATGCCGGATGACCGCGTCCACCTGGCCGAGGACCGCGCCTTCTTCTACATCAACCGGGTGTACTCGCGCTACGGGGACGAAAACGTCAAGATGGCGCTCGCCTTCCAGCGCGAGGTCATCAACAACATCATCCCCCGGGTGCACCCCGACCTGATCCACTGCAACGACTGGATGACCGGGCTCATCCCGGCCGTCGCCCGCCGGTTGCGGATCCCCTGCCTGTTCACCATTCACAACATCCACACCGTGAAGAGCACCCTTGCCTTCATCGAGGACCGCGGCATCGATGCCGCCAGCTTCTGGCAGCACCTCTACTACATGAACTATGCCCCCGGTTACGAGGCGGCCCGGGAAACCAACCCGGTCGATTTCCTGACGAGCGGCATCTTCGCCGCCCACTTCGTCAACACCGTGAGCCCCACCTTTCTGGTCGAAATTGTGGAGGGCAAACACCCTTTCGTCGAGCCGCAGATCCACCGCGAACTGGCCAACAAGTATTATGCGGAATGCGCGTTCGGCATTCTGAACGCACCCGACCCGACCTTCGATCCGAAGACCGACAAGGACCTCAAAAAGAATTACAAACCCACGGATCACCCCGAGGCCAAACGCGAAAACAAACGCTTCCTCCAGCGCAACCTCGGCCTGATCGAAGACGTCGAGGCGCCGCTCTTCTTCTGGCCGTCACGCCTCGACCCGGTGCAAAAGGGCTGCCAGCTCCTGGCGGAGATCTTCTATGGCGTCATCTCCACCTGGTGGG
>JBFYWS010000232.1:0-9932 GCA_041310935.1 Desulfobacteraceae bacterium
GAGTCCGTCGAGAACTCCCGCATGCACATCGTGGCCCGGACCGGGAAGGCCGAGATCAATCAATCCCAGCTGATCAAGGGCCAGAACATGGTGGTGCAGCGCATCCCCATCCAGCAGGACGGCCGGGTCATTGCCGTCTTCGGCCAGGTCATGTTCAAAGACGTGAAAGATGTCGGCAAGCTCGCCCGCGAGCTGTCGCTATTGGAATCCAAAGTGAAGCTCTACGAGGAGGAACTCATCACGCTGCGGTCGACCCGCTACACGTTCGACAGCATCATCGGCGCGAGCGACGCGATCCGCTCCGTAAAAGGCGAGGCCCTCAAGGCCGCCGGCAACAGCTTCCCGGTGCTCATCACCGGAGAGAGCGGCACGGGCAAGGAGCTGTTTGCCCAGGCCATTCACCACGCGAGCGGCCGGCGTCTGTACCCCTTCGTACGCATCAACTGTGCTGCCATCCCGCGCGACCTGCTCGAGTCCGAGCTGTTCGGTTACGAGCGGGGCGCCTTCACGGGCGCCAAGACCGAGGGCAAGCCCGGCAAGTTCGAACTGGCGCACCAGGGCACCATATTCTTAGATGAAATCGGGGACCTGCCGGTTGAAATGCAGCCCAAGCTGCTGCGCGCCATCGAGGACAAGGAGTTCGAGCGGGTCGGCGGGACCCGGGTGGTGCGCTCGGACTTCCGGGTGATCGCCGCCACCAACCAGCACCTGGAGACCATGCTGGCGAGCGGCCGGTTCCGCAAGGATCTTTTCTACCGCCTGAACGTCATCCCCTTGCACATCCCGCCCTTGCGGGAGCGCCGCGGAGACATCCTGTTCATCATGCGCAGCTTCCTGGAGCAGACGGCGCGCGAAGCGGGTTTGGCGGGAATCGAGATCGACCGGGAGGCGGAGCGGGCGCTGCGCGCTTGCGACTGGCCCGGGAACGTGCGGGAACTCGTCAATGTTCTCGAACGCAGCGTCTCCGCCCTCGAAGGGGCCACCATTCGCGTGGCGGACCTGCCCTTCTACATCCAGCGCGGCCGGAAAAACGCCGCGCGGCGCGAGCAGACCTCCTTGCGCGAGCTTCAGTCCCGCAACGAGCGCGAGGCTATCTGGCTGGCCCTGAAAGAGGCCGACTTCCAGAAAGCACGCGCCGCCCGCATCCTCGGGATCCACCGCACCCTGCTCTACAAGAAGATGAAGAAGTACAACCTGCCGCTGCAGCCATCGCACTAACAGGGTGTTGAAAAACAAGCATCAGACCGGACCGATCTCCAAGACCACCTTGCCGATAGTGCGGTTCTCCCGCACATAGGCGTGCGCGGCTTCGGCCTGGGGGATCGCGAATACCCGGTCAATGACGGGACGCAGCCGTCCCGCGACCAATAGCGGCCAGCACCTCTCCGCGAACGCCCGGGTGATGCGGGTTTTTTCGAAAACCGGGCGGTGCCGCAGCCGGGACCCGATCAGGCGCAGGCTCTTGCCCAGGACCAGGCCCAGGTCGATCTCCGACCGGCTGCCGCCCATCAGGCCGATGAGCACCAGCCGACCGCCGGGAGTGAGCACGGACAGGTTGCGGCCCAGGTGGGCTCCACCCACCGGGTCCAGGATCAAATCCACACCCTTTCCGAACGTGTGGGCCATAATTTCCGCGGCGAAGTCCCGGGTCCGGTAGTCGATGGCCAGGCTGGCGCCGAGTTCGCGGCAAGTGTCGCGCTTGGGCTCGGAGCCGGCTGTCGCGAACACGACGGCGCCGGCCTCACGCGCCATCTGGATCGCCGCCGTGCCCACCCCGCTTGCCCCGGCGTGGATCAGGACAGCCTGCCCGGCCGCCAGCCCGCCCTCGATGAACAGGTTCAAAAAGGCCGTCAGCCAGACCTCCGGAATGGCCGCCCCCTGGGCGAACGACCAGTCTTCGGGCAGGCGCAGCAGCAGACCGGAGTGGACGGCTGCCCGCTCGGCGTACCCGCCGCCATCCACCAGCCCCAGCACCCGGTCTCCCGCCTTCCATCCTTCAACCGCAGCCCCTGTGACCGTGATCACACCGGCGATCTCCAGACCCAGGGTCTGCGAGGCACTCGGCGGAGGGGGGTAGAGGCCGCGCGCCTGCATCAGGTCCGCCCGGTTCACGGCGGTGGCCCGCACGTCGACGAGAACCTCTGCGGGCCCAATGGCGATCTCCGGCACCTCCTCCCAGACGAGCCGCGGCGCCTGATGGCCCGGCGTGACAACGATCGCTTTCATGCTCTCCTCCTCCTTAAGTTCTCAAGAAATTTGAAAGCCTGCCGATAGTCACCGATAGGGGCAAGGGGAGTGCCACATCGAAGGCGCTGCCGGTCGGTGCACACCACTTTTTCGCACGACGCATCAGAGGGGGACGAGCCATGCAGCAGATCCTGGGAATCGACATCGGGTTCGGTTTCACCAAGGCCACCAACGGCCGGGACACCATCATCTTCAAGTCGCTGTCCGGCGATGCGAACGACATTCAATACTGGGCCGACTTCGGCGCCAGCAAGCCGGTCGACCACATCCATGTCACCATCGACGGCAAATCGTATTTCATCGGCGAGCTGGCCGAGCAGCAGGCGAGCGCCCCGAAATACACCCTGGACCAGGAGCGGCTCATCGTGGATTATGTCCGCATCCTGGCCCTGACCGCGGCCGGGCTGCTTATTAAAAACGGGACGGTGAACGTGCCGGTGAACCTCGTTTCGGGCCTGCCGATCGGGTATTTCAAACGCCATCACGAACGGTTTCCCGGAATCCTGGCGGGCCATCATTCGGTCACCTACCATTATCCCAACGGCCAGACCATCTCCCGGGCCATTTACATCAACAAGGTGCGCATGCTGCCACAGCCCCTCGGCAGCATCCTGAACCTGCTCATGGACGACCAGGGGCGCCTCACCCAGCGGGAACTCGGTGCGCAGAAGATCGGGGTGGTGGACATCGGGTTTCGCACCACAGATTTCTGTATCATGGACCGCCTGCGCCACATCGACCGCAGCAGCCGCACCATCGACAGCGGGATATCAAAAGCCTTCGGGCTCATCGCCCAGAAACTGCAGGAGAAATGCGGGATCGCCGTCGAGCTTTACCGGCTCTACCAGGCGGTCGAGGAAGGCACCATCCGCATGCGCGGCAAACCCATCAATTTCGCCGCGATCCGCGACCAGGTGTTCGAGCAGTTGGCGGGCGCCCTCGCCGGCGAGATCGACCGCCTGTGGGCCGATGACTGGGACATGGACATGATCCTGCTGACCGGCGGCGGCTCCCGCGAACTGGCCAAACATCTGCGGCCGATGATCGCCGGCAACGTTGTCCCCTTGGAGCCCCACACCGACTCCCGGCTCAACAATGTGTTCGGCTACGTGAAGTACGGCAAGTTTATCTGGGGCAACGGGGCCGACGTCAAGGCGGGCGAAGACGCGCCGCAGACCCAAAAACAGGGCTGGCCCACACCCGCCGCTGCCGCGGCCGGTTGACCGACAACGTCAGCCGGGCGGCAGTCGGCCCGGGGCTCCGGTGGGCGCAGCCACCGGCCCCTCCGCCATCTCCATCGCGCGCAGGACCTGTTGCAGGGGCCGGCCGAACAGAAAGTCCGTCATGCCCACCTCGAGCCCGGCGCGGGAGACCACCAGGTTGCGAAGCTCGGTGTCGTAGCGGATCATCTCCGCCAGTTCCCGCGCGAGCCGGCCCGCGCGTGGCCCATCCGCCGTCATCCGCAGCCTGCGGATGCGCTCGACCCCGCAGCGTTCCTGGTGCTCACGGACCAGCTCCCACAGGCCTGCGATACCGGAGATCAGATCCTCCCGGGTGAGTCGGCCGATGGCGTAGACCCGCTCGATCCCGGCCGTGTTCCAACACGTGAGTGTCCGGCATTCCAACGGGCGATCCGCGTGAATACGGCAAGTCGGGGGGGCTTCGTCTAAAAAGCGGCAGGCCCGCGTACCGCTCCCGCCCTTGATCTTGATGATGTCGCCCGAGGCCTGCGCCAGCACCCCCGTGATCGGGTCATGGGCCCATTCCCCCCGGCGAATGGTATAGAGATCGCGTGTGTGGATCAGGCCCTGTTCGACCAGATGGCGGTCTTCTCGGTGCAGAGCGGGACCGCCCTTCCGGCAACAGGTGCCGCAGCGGGAACAGGATGGTAGCGGGGAGGGTGAGGTTTTCATGACCTGCCGAAAAATGCCGCGCGCAAACGATCCCGTGGCGTGAGGCGTATCCGCCGGAGGCGGACCGCAGCGACAGTCCGCCGCAGGCGGAAAGCGCAACGCCGAAATTGGGTTTTTTACGAAGCCATCAACGATGATGTCCTTTCGCCTATACCAGAGGCTGCCCGGCATGGCAAGCCGGCTGATCTCGGCGGCATGACGCCGCTCCCATAAAAGAGCGAACGCGCACCAACAATCGTTTGTATTCCGGCGGCGTTTGGGTATAATATGATCGAAGACTTAGGTGGTTCGGCTGAAGGCTGAAGGGCACTAACGATCGCGCATGTCTTTTTCTTCAGTCTATCTACCTTCAGCCTATCTACCTAAGTAGTTAATAGAAGTGGTTTCATAACCCCGCCTGACGCCCGGGGGTCCGCCGCAGGCGGATTGCAGGCCTCTCGTAAATGCTCATCCGCCGCAGGCGGACTCCGCTTTCCGAATCGGCCTGCGCCTTGCTCGCAGGCGTGATACAGGGTTATGAAACCACTTCTATGCATGGTGGTTCCTGAAGGCAAGCCTCGTTCGAGCAGATTTCACTTGGTTTTTTCTCACCCACGCCAAACTAGGAGGATGCCATGGAAAAGCACAGGATGCACTATGAAACCCTGCTTAAGCTGATCTTTAACAGTTCGATTTTTCTTCTGTAATAATAACAGGCAGATATAGGGCGCCAAAATGGTTTTGGCACTACCCCCATGCCAAGATCGCCAAAATGGCAAATTAAATTTCGCGAATGGTCGGCGGCATCGCCATGCCGACGGCCTGAAACACTTTGCCGCATACGCCCTCTGCCTTGCTGCGAATCGCCAGTTGAGTGCCGTTTTCCTCTATGTGGGTCTCCTGCAACGCTCGCAAATCCTGCTTGATGTGCGACCACTCGAAGATGTGGCCGGCTTTTTCAAGATGCCGCTCGAGTTCCTTGCGCAACACCAGTGCCAAAAAACTGCAGAAGACATGCCCCCGGATTGTATCGTCGCGCTGATGGAAGACGGGCCGTGTTTCCAGCATGGACTTCACATCCCGGAACACCCGCTCCACCTGCCACAATTCCTTGTACTTGAGGGCCACCTGCGCGGTGGCCAGGTCCGTGTTGGTGCGCAAGATCCACTTGCCGTCAAAGCGTGCTTCAGCTTTGACCTTTTCAAAATCAATCGAGGTACTGTCCTTTTCAATCTTCACATAGCGCCGGTAGCCCTTGTTGCCCACAAGCCCCTTGGGGCCTTTGGGGATCTTTTCCTCCAAGGCCTTGATAATCGCCTCGCGTGTCAGCTTGTCTTTGGTGGCCTGGCGTTCATTGAGGCAAACAATGTAACGGTGGCCCATGTGCCGCACTTCCTTTACCTTCAGCGGCGAGGGATCTTTGGTTTTGGAGCCGAGCGGGTGAACTTCCTGGTAGCGGCCGCCGCAGGTGAGTACCTGCTCTCGAACCTCTTTGTCTTTGCGCATCCGGGTGCCCAGGATGTAGGCGATGGTATTCTGCGCTTCCAGGTATTTGAGGTTCTCGGCGCTGATCATGCCGCGATCGGCGACGATGCAAAAGCGCTGAATTTGGAAGCGCTGCCGCAGGCCCTGGGTGATCGTCACCAGCGTTTTTACATCGGTGGTGTTGCCGGGCCACATCTCGCAGCAGATCGGCCGCCCCTCATCGTTAATGACCACACCGACCACCATCTGCTTGAGGTCCGGCCGGTGATCCTTGCTGAAACCCCTTTCCCCGAGAGCCTCTCCGCCTTCGCCCTCGAAGTAGATCGAGGTGGTATCGAAGAAGACCAGCTCGAGTCCGCTGAACAGGTCGCGCCAGGTTTTGAAAATGTCCTCTTCGATCAGATCCTTGTTGCACCGGGGCGCCAGAGCCGAAGCCGCGCTTTGATCCGTAAGCGGTGCTCCCAAGAAGGCCATCGCACGGTAAAGATGGTGCAGTTCAAGCGGCTCGGTGCCGGCGACGGCGTAATCTCGGCGCCAGCGCTCACAATACCGATCCGATCCCGAAGTCATCAGCCGATGCAGCACCGTGAGAAAAACCGCCCGTTCGACATCGAACTCGAATTTGCGCCCATTCAAAAGACGCCGCAGCGCCTTTTTGATCCCGCTCTGCTCCCAGAGCCGCTCGAAAATCAAGGCCGGCCCGATCTTGATCGTAAGCGCCTCGGGGTCGCTGTGGCCGGTCAAAATCAGCATGGCCTTTTCGGAATACCGGCTGAGGGATCGGATCAGCGTCTCCACTCGTCCTTTTTCTTGGAGTTGATCCAATCGGCCGATGGTGGCGATGACGCGCTGCTTGACCTGGCCTTTGACTTTGTTGTTCTCGACGATTTGCAGGTAGTGATACTTGCCGGATTTTTTGATTCTTGCGAACATGGGAGCCTCCTGAGTGGACACTCCCTTATTTGCCTTTCAGGTTCTTATTTGTCAATGGTTTTATGCCATTTCTGTGGCACTACCGTTTGGAGCTCAGAATTTTTCGCATTCAATGAAAATAGGCACTTACAAGAAAAAAACGCTCAAAATTGATCCGCAAGTGTTAAAGATCAGTTAACCCCAAAAATGTCTAGATGATTGTCCACTTCTTTTCGGTAATTTTACTTATAATATAAAATGGTTAGTGGGTATTGAAGATGTTTTTATGCGAAATTGTGTCCACTGCAGTGTCCCGGAAAAGGCCTATCAGCAGCGGCGGGGCTTTCGGTAGACAGGTCGGCGTATAATCCACAAATTCATTGCGATGAACTATCCGGAAAAACCACTGGTTCAGCGAACCAATTTTGCAAGATCGCAAGCAGCTTATGAAATGATCCATCGGAGCATCTTTCAGCGCTGACTTTAGAAGCGAGGGATCTACATACAGCGGCAGTCCAAGGAAGCCTTGCTTCACGGGTCGCAGTCTCAACAGCCTTTTTGGGATCTGTGGGCTTATCCGATCCGGCACTCCAGAGTCCCTTTATCTCAAGCCATCGGCGTAAACTTCCAAGACGCGAAGGCCAGCCCAGCTCGGATTCTACATGCGGCGAGTCACTCCATACCCAAGCCTCAAGCTCAGGTGAAATCACCACAGAAGCAGCTTTTCCTTTCCAGTCCGTTTTCAACCTGGCATTTGTAGCTTCTTCTAATGCTTCCGCAGACTGCGATGGTGCACCCGACCAATCACGATCAAAAACCACAAGCGCATGGTCATACTGCAAACGCAACGGTCTCAAAAAATTGTGGGCATGATGAAAGCATCCCGGATCTCGGCCGGAGTGGACCTTGATATCGTAACTGATTTGCCGGATGCGCAATGACGCCGGACGGTCGAGAAGACCTTCAAGCGTGTTCTCGATTTTCCGGTCGGCGCAAAGCACGATGAGATCTTTCATTCCAGCACTCCGCTGGCAAAATAGGTCCCTAAATCGACCTCACCCTTCCAGGCCTTGAGCTTGGGATGCTGGCTACCGCGCACGATGGCCGTCGCCGAGTCCTCGCCGCGTGCAAAGCAGAGGATTTTCGAAGGATCAGCGCAACCCACCATCAGCGGCGAATGGCTGGCACAGAGTATTTGAGCATCATGCACCGAGGAGAGCGCTTCATAAACTGCCTCAACAGCGCGAGGATGAATGCCGTTCTCGGGTTCCTCAATCAAGTAGATGCCGCTCAAGCCTGGGATGTATGCCAACAGTGTGAGCGCCAGAAGGCGAAGCGTACCGTCGGATACCAGCCAGGAGGGTGCCTCAAGCCCTCCACTGTAAACCAATACTATGTATCGGTGTTTGTCCTCCGCCCGCTCGATCGTTCTGATGTCCTTGAGGTCAGGCAAGGCGGTCTTTAAATGGGCCACCCAGCGTTTTAATGACGTATCATTCTCGCGTTCCAGCGCCGCCACTATCCACGGCAGATTGGATCCATCCGGAAGCAGCATGCGCGGCAGGCCCGGCGGACTAGGCCGCCGCAACGCTTCACTGGACAACACGATCCGTTGAACACCCTCCATGAGCATACGCTTGAACCATGTGGCCACTGGAAAGCGGGCTTCGTCTTCCGGCAAATTGCCCAAGGCCGATTTGCCGGGTCCAAGCCTGAACGGGTTGTTCCAGCCTGAAGTTTCAGCAAAATAATAGTCGTTTCCGGATTCTTGGATCTTGTTGACCACCTTCCTCCAGCCGGAGGGCGTTTTGCCGCCGGGAGGATGAACCAGGCTTTTTCGGGGCGGATTGGGTTCCGGAAAAAGAACCCCCTGTGATGCCCTCGACTCTTTTTGTTCTTCGGGCTTGAGCCAAAACGTCTCGGCAAGCAACGACACTTCATCGCCTGCGTTCCCGCCGCCGATTGCCAACTCGTACCGGCAGGAATCATAACCGCCATTCTTGAATTGGTTCTTGATCTCGGCTGGGATCGGCGCTTCAACGGCGAGCTCGAACCGATCCCCTTGGCGCATCCAGCGCAGTTGCGCCGGGTCTGGCGAGCGCTGCGGGATCCCCAGACGCGGATCGCCCAGAATAGAGCGGGTGGGGCCGGCCCGTAAAATATCCCCCAGTATCGCAATCACATCGAGCAGGCTCGACTTGCCGCTGCCATTGGGGCCGACGAGAATCTCGAAGTTCCCGAGCGTGACGTCCACGTCACGCAGGCATCGATAATTGAGCGCTTCTATGCGATGGATCATTTCGCCCCCTGCTCTCTTGTCGAACTTTCAAACAGTTTTTGGCATCAACGCAACTATACCAGCCCTTTTTCAAGAAAACTATAGTAGCCCTTCTGGTTGAACACGATGTGATCCAGGAGCCTTATGCCGAGGATCTCGGCGGCGGACTTGAGCTGGGCTGTGATGTCGAGATCTTCCTTGCTGGGTTCGAGGCTGCCGGAGGGATGGTTGTGGGCGACGATAACGGCCGAGGCGCGGTCGGTGATGGGGTCGGCGAAGACTTCGCGGGGGTGAACCTGGGTTTTGTTCACCAGGCCGACGGAGACGACGCGCGTGGCGATGACCTAGTTGGCTCCGTTCAGCGACACGCAGATGAAATGCTCCTGCCTGCGGTCCGCAAAATGCCGGATCAGCGGCAGCACGTCCGGCGGAAACGAGATCCTCAGCCCCTCCGGGCGGATCCGCCGGCGTGCGAATTCCAGCGCGGCGGCGATCAGCGACGCCTTGGCCGGTCCGACCCCTTCGATTTTCTGCAGCTCCCCCAAGCTCAATTTTTCGTTCCGGCCGTCCAGCACCTTCACTATACGGCCGGCCACCGTCAACACATCGCTGCCCTTGGTGCCGCTGCCCAGCAGAATGGCCATCAGCTCGAGGTCGGACAGTGCCTCGGGGCCTTTGACTTGAAGCTTCTCGCGCGGGCGTTCGGACGCAGAAAGGTCTTTGATCTTTTTCATATTGATCCACCTTCGCCGGTATGACCGACGCTTCACCTTGACCGCGCCATCACCCCTGCCCCTCCGGCATGGCCGCGCGGACGACGTCGGCGAGTTGCCGGGCCGTGGGCATCCGACCCTTCAAGTCGGCCGGGAGTTTGGATCGCAAACGGTACTCCGCGACCCCTATCGGGTTCTGCTTGGTCTTGAGGGCGTATTCGACCTCCACGTCGTCCTTCTCGGCGCAGAGGATGACGCCGATGGAGGGGTTGTCATCCGGGCCGCGCTCCGTGTCGTTGAGCAGGTTCAGGTAGAAGTCCATTTTGCCCGTGTATTCCGGCTCAAACGGCCCGACTTTTAATTCGAAGGCCACCAGCGCTTTGAGGAAGCGGTGGTAGAAGAGCA
>JBFYWS010000260.1:0-3158 GCA_041310935.1 Desulfobacteraceae bacterium
CACAGATTCTTGCAGCATAAGCGAATCCTTCGAATTGGTTGGGCTTTTCATTTCAATTTATGGGTCTAGCGGTTATGAGCCGGTGGTGTGCACCCGGCAGGCGTATTTGTAAAACCCGTGGCGACAAAATGTGGTTGGCTTTTATCGCAACGAGGTTGCCAAAGCAATCCTGGGTAACGGGGTTGAAATTTCGCATTTCGGTTCCTGTTGATTTGATGCCATGTCATGCTTCGGCAGGCCAGAATCGATCCCGGCTGTCTTATTCCCCATCCCGCCTATCCGCTCCTGCCGAATTTCCACTGGTTTTTAAATGGTTCGGGCATTTCATAGACGGGCACCTGATAGATACTGCCCCACATCCACCGCGTCGACCTGGACCGGATTCAGATAGCGCTCGGCATAGGTCCGGTAAACCTCGCTTTGCAGAAACAGATCGAACAGGTCGGCATCGATATGCTGGTCGTTGCGCATGAAGCTCATGATGCGGAGAGCCTCGTTAATTGTTTTCGGTGTTTTATACGGCCGATCGGTTGCGGTCAGGGCTTCGAAAATATCCGCAATGGCCAGGATACGCGCCGGGACGGACATCTCCTCCTTCTTCAGCCCGCGGGGATAGCCGGTGCCGATCATGGTCTCATGATGGGCGCCGGCGAATTCGGGTACGTTCGCCAGATAATCGGGGAATTCGAGCCGGTTGAGCATGATAATGGTTTGAATGATGTGCTCGTTGATCTTAAAACGGTCCTCGGCCGAGAGGGTCCCCTTGCGGATGCTCAAATTGTAAAGCTCGCCCAGGTTGTACTGAACATCCGGGACGCTCATGGTAAACCCATGAGGATTGCCGCTAAAGGGGTCTGCATCGGCGCGGGGGATGACGTGCTCGGGTTTGTCCGCCAGTACGGGCTCGATCACCGGCAGCGTCGGCGCCGGCTCGCGGTTCTTGAGCAGCGCTTCATCCTGAGAGATGCCGATGCGGTCATCCAGATGGCGTACCCACGTTCGGGCGGCGATCCGCTGCAGACGCTCGATTTTTTCGTCGGCCATGAACTCGCCGCCGATGTTGCATTCAGCGACAAAGGCGAAATCGGATGCGATCTGTTTTTGGGTCTTCTCCAGTTCATTCGTCAACAAGTCTTCGTCGCCATCACCGGCCAGGCGCCGGCGATAGCAGGCGATTTCGGCGTCTCTCAGCAGCACTTCGAAGCGCATGCGGATTTCATGGATCCGATTGTAGATCGTTTCCAGTTTGGTGGCCTTGTCGACCACATATTCGGGCGTGGTGATCTTGCCGCAGTCGTGCAGCCAAGCCGCCACCTCGAACTCCCAGCGTTGATCCGGCGAGTCCATCTTGAAATCGGCGAATGGCCCCTCGCCGCTCTTGCACACCGCTGCGGCCAGCATTTCAGCGACGATCGGAACGCGGGCGCAGTGGCCGCCGGTATAGGGGGACTTGGCGTCAATCGCACCGGCAATCAGTTTGGTGAAATCGTCGAACAGCTTGCGCTGCTGTTCCAGCAGGCGCCGGATTTTGGTTTTCATGAGGAAAAAGGTTGTAATCAGGGAATGGATTTCCTTGATGGTGGAATCGAAGGGCTCCGATTCGGAAAAGTCCGACTGCTGGATCTTGTTGGATTCCTGTTCCAAGCGCATCAGCGAGCCTGAAATTTTGCGGGATACCAGCAGGGAAAGGGGCAGGACCACTATCAGGACCAACCCGGAGAATAGAAATATACGCTGCTGCATCCGCCGGATGTGGCCGGTGAAATCCGCGACCGGGGCGATGGAGGCTAAAATCTGGTCAAATTTCAACCCCGCGTTGAGGGGTGTGCAGCGTACCAGATAATTTGCGTCGTCGATCTTCATTTCCTGGGTGCGGTCAAGGCTGTCTTGCGGGCGCGCGCGGTATTCGCCAACCACGGCCCGGACGCGTGGATCCTCCGACGCCTCTCCGGTAAGAAAACGCAATTCTTGGCCGGGTCCGGCGACGACCGGATTTTCCTGCGGGTGGGCGATAAGGCGGCCGGCGCGGTCAAAGAGAAAGAGCGTGCCGTGGTCGGAGATTTTCTGCCGTTCGAGGGAGGCGGCGAAACGCTCCAGGGTGATGTCGGCACCCATAACCCCGCCGCCGTAGAAAAGCTTTTCGGCACAGGTGATCCCGGGAAGCTTCGATGAGCTGAAAATGTAGGGGTCGGTGAAGAAGGCCGTTTGCTCTCCCTGGGCCCTGATGAACCACGGCCTCACGCGGGGATCGTAATCCGGGTCGAGGTCGTCTCTTTCCCCGATGACCTGACGGTTTTGATCCAGAAAGCGCCAGCGCTGTTTCGACAACACCGTTGAATCGGCTGAGATGGTCCGCAGGACATAGACCGTCCCCGCAGGCGCTGCAAACAAGTGACGCAATTCCGGCTTGTCCCTTACGGCCACGATCTGGATAAAACTGCCATCGTCATATCCGCAATAGGTGGAAAAAAGGAAATCATAAGAAGCGAGGGCTTCGAGCATGACCTCCCTACCCGGATGGCCCATGCCGTCTTCCGTCGGCACGCTGGCCATGCCCGGCATGCGCGCGGCCGCCCCGACGATCACCGCCACCGATTCAAGCGCGCTTTGATAGCGCTGCAGGGTTTTGGTGTTGATTTCCGAAAAAAGGCGGTCGGCCATCTGGATAGCCGCCGTTTTGCTTTCATGATGGCTGATCCACAAAAAGAGGCCGCTCAAGGTCACCACAATCACCACCACCAGGGTGGTGATGCCAATATAAAAAGGGAAACGTTTTTTTTTGAAAGTCATAGGTCTTCTTAGATCGGTCGCCGGTGCGGAAATCATAAAAAACGGCGGTTCACACGGTTTCGAAAAAAGCAGCGGACATCCCGCTGCGGGCGATGGCCAAACCCGGAAGGAACTTCAACCGCCCAGGTGCATGCAAAACTGATTATCGATTTCAAATGGTTGGCGGTTTGGTTGTTTGTAAGATCAAGATCAAGGCTGGGGTGGTCTTTTGTTTTAGCGAGGTCGTGATCAATGTCATATATTGGACCAGATTACGGCCCATGGCAAGCTTTGGATGCGCTCTCCGACTGGTTTTGGAATGCCAGGCAGATCCGGTGCCGTGACCGGTGGGCTGGATTTGCAGACCACGCCACTTCAGGTGATGCAGA
>JBFYWS010000269.1:0-3294 GCA_041310935.1 Desulfobacteraceae bacterium
ATGTCAAGGCGCGGCGGGCCGGCCGGGCGGCCGGGGTGCATGCGGCAGGGGCGGCGGCGGTTGGACGGGGCAAAGCCCGTTCCCGCCAAATAAAAAAGGTCGGCCGTCTGGCCAACCTTGTAACGATCGTAAATGGTGGAGCTGAGGGGGCTCGAACCCCTGGCCTCATGACTGCCAGTCATGCGCTCTCCCAGCTGAGCTACAGCCCCAGGCAAAAACTTGAATTTTTTAACAAACGCTCCTCGGCATGTCAACAGTTATTTGATGAAATCACCCTTGGAAAGGGTTGACAAACCGGTGCGCCAAAAATATGATGAAAAGCTTTCAAAAGACATTGCTCAGGCATCCCTGCCGCCGTCACCGCGTAGAGGGCAGGCAACCCGATTCGGACAGCCGCCATGATGAATCCTTATTTCAGATCACCGCGCCCACCCCAGCGTCAGCGGGGCGGTGCCGGCACATACACGGATTTTGATGCCACCGAGCTTTTTTGCCCGAAATGCCGCCGGGCGGGGCCGGTTCGCAAGCGTTTGCTGCTGGTGCTGCCGGAAGGCGACAAGTATGAATATCTCTGTGCCGTCTGCTCCAGCACGGTGGGTACGAAAATCAGTCGCGATCAAAAGCCCGTGACGCTGATCGCGTAAAATCACTGCGCACGGGATGGGCCGGCGGACTCGCTTTCGGCCATGCCGGCGCACCCAATTCGTTTTGAAACGGAGACTTCAGGCATGCTTGATTTAATGCGGAAAAACGCCGGATCCTGGGTGGTCAAGGCCCTCCTGGGGGCGATCGTGGTGGTGTTTGTCTTCTGGGGAGTGGGCAGCTGGACCTCGCATCAGGAAGGGGTCGTCGCCACCGTCGATGGCGAGGCCATATCCCGCCAGGACTACACCAATGAATACAATCGGCTCATGGACCAGGTGCGCCAAAATTTCGGGGCCGGCATCACCGATGAGATGCTCAAGTCGCTGCAGCTGGAAACCCAGGCCTTGAACCAGTTGATCGACCGACTGCTGCTCAAACAGGCTGCCGCGCGCCTGGACCTGCGGGTGGCCGATGAGGAGCTGGTGCGCTCGATCCGCGGCATCCCGGCCTTCCAGTCCGGGGGTGTGTTCGACCCGCGCCGCTACCAGCAGATGCTGCCCCTCAACCGCTTAACCCCTGAGACATTCGAGATGATGCAGCGCGACGCGCTGCTTTTTGCGAAGCTGCAGCGGGTCATCACCGACAGCGTCAAGGTCTCCGAGGCGGAAGTCGCGGACTGGTACACGTGGAGCAATGCCGCCGTCAAGATCGACCACGTCCCGATCGCCTCCGAGAAGTACGCCAAGATCACCGCCGCGCCCGAAGAGGTCGCCCAGTACTTCGAGCGCAATAAAGAGTCCTATCGGACCGAGCCCGAGCTCCAGGCACGCTATCTGCGCTTCACGCCGGAGTCCTACCTCGACAAGGTGGCACTGACGGACGCCGAGCTCCGTGACGCCTACGATTCCGCGCCCGAGCGTTTCGCGATCCCTCAAACGGTGGAGGCGCGCCACATTCTGGTCAAGGTGGCGCCCGATGCCGCGCCGGAGGCCGCTGAAAAGGCCCGGGAGCAGCTCGCCGACGTGCTGAAGCAGGCTCGGGAAGGCAAGGACTTCGCCGCGCTTGCCAAGCAGTACTCCGAGGACAGCACGCGCGAACAGGGCGGGGCGCTGGGAGCCTTCCGCAGGGAGGCCATGATCCAGCCCTTCGCCGATGTGGCCTTCAGCCTGAAACCCGGCGAGATCAGCGAGCCGGTGCGGACCCGTTTCGGCTGGCACCTGATCAAGGTCGAAAAAGTCAACGCGGGGCGCACCCGCAGCTTCGAGGAGGTCGCACCCGAGATCGCTATCCAGCTCAAGGGCGAGCGCGCCCGCAGCCTGGCCTACGACGATGCCGAGGCGGTCTATGACGCCGCTTCCGGAACCGGGGATCTGGCCGGCGCGGCGGCGGCCCGCAAGCTCGCCCTGCACACCACGGATTTCTTCACCCGGCGCGGCCCCGTGAAAGGCGTTTCCAAGGCCGCGGAATTCGCCCAGGCGGCCTTCCAGTTGGCCCCCGGAGAGGTGAGCGACATCCAGGACTTCGGCGACGGCTATACCCTGCTGCAGGTCGCCGACAGCCGGCCCGCGCGCATCCCCGAGCTTGCGGCCATCGAAGCCAGGGTCAAGCAGGACGCGATCCGGGAGAAGCAGACCGAGCAGGCCGGCAAGGACGCCCGGGCGCTGCTGGCGGACGTGAAGAATGGTGCCGCGTTGGAGCCGGCCGCCAAAAAGGCCGGGTTGACCGCGAAGACGACGGATTTTTTCAAGCGCGGGGAGAGCCCGCCGGACCTGGCGAACGAGCCCGAGGTCACCCGCGCGGCCTTCGAACTGTCCGAGCGGGAGCCGCTGCCGGCGGAGCCGATCAAGACCTCCACGGGCTACAGTGTGATCCGTTTCCGCGAGAAGAAGCCGCCGGCTGCGGGCGGCCTGGAGGCTGAAAAAGCCCAGATTCAGGACCGGCTGTTGCAGCAGAAGAAATCTAAAACCTGGGAGGCCTGGCTGGATCAGCTGCGGCAGAGCAGCGAGATCGTGCGCAAGAAAGACATTGCACGAAGCTGATCGCGGCCGTTGCCGTCAATCCACAAGAAATGGTTTCATAACTCCGTCTGACACCCGATGGTCCGCCGCAGGCGGATTGCAGGCCTCTCGAAATGCTCATCCGCCGCAGGTGTACTGCGCTTTCGAATTGGACTATTTACGAAGCCATCAGTTCTCGCGCCCGAAGGCCTCGATCACCTCATACGCCTGATCCATGCACGTGATCTTCCCTGCCGCGCATCGCAGCACGGCACCGTTTCGCATCCCTTTGACAAACCAGCCCAGGCGGTGCCGTAGCAACCGCGTAGCGTTTTCCCGTCCGTAGCACTCCACGGTCAGCTGGGTATAGCGCCGCAGGACCTTGAGGCGATGTGCGATGGTGTCGGCGGGGGCGGCTTCCCCGTGCAGGCACAGCCCGATCTCGGTGAAAATGCGCGGATAGCCGATCGCCCGGCGGCCGACCATAACCGCATCGCAGCCGGTTTCGGAGAGCATCCGCGCGGCGTCATCGGCGCAGGTAATGTCGCCGTTGCCGATAACAGGGATGGAAAGATGCCGCTTCAGGGCGGCAATGACCCCCCAGTCCGCGCGGCCGCTGAACTTCTGGGAGGCCGTGCGCGGGTGAAGCGTGACGGCGTTGACCCCGCAGGCCTCGGCGATCTCGCCGAGGGCGAGGGCCTGCCGGCCGGAA
>JBFYWS010000317.1:0-3184 GCA_041310935.1 Desulfobacteraceae bacterium
TTGCCAGGGCATCTTCGAAGGTGCTGCCCTCGTCCGTGATCTTGGACAGGATGTAGTTGCAGGTGCCGTTGAGGATCCCGGTCATGGCGGAGATGCGGTTGCCGACGAGCGATTCCCGCAGGGTCTTGATGATGGGCATGCACCCGCCGACGCTGGCCTCGAAGTAGAGGTCCACCCCTTTGGCGGCGGCGGCCCGGAAGAGTTCGTTGCCGTGGGCAGCGAGGAGCGCCTTGTTGGCGGTGACCACGTGCCGGCCGTTGGCGATGGCAGACAGGATCAGCTCCTTGGCGATGCCGTCGCCGCCGATCATTTCGACGACGATGTCGATGCCGGGCTCCGCGACGAGCGCACGCGCGTCGCGGACCAGGACCCCCTCGGGGAAGCGCACGCCGCGGTCGCGGGTGATGTCGATGTCCGCCACGCGCTTGAGGTTCAGCGCCGCGCCGAGGCGGGCGGCGATCAGGTCGCGGTTGTTCAGCAGCAGTCGGGCCACCCCGGTGCCCACTGTGCCGCAACCGAGCAGGCCAACATTGATCTCACGCATGATGATGTTCCCCTTAATAACTTTATATGCTTACGAATAAATTTAAAGTATTTTCCGGATTCCCCGCACGGCCTGGTTGATGCGCATGGGGTTTTCGATCAGTGCGAAGCGCACGAACTCGTCCCCGTACTCCCCGAAACCGAGGCCGGGTGAGACCGCCACCTGGGCCTCCCGGATCAGGAACTTCGAGAATTCCACCGAGCCCATCTTACGGTATTTTTCCGGGATCCGGCCCCAGACGAACATGGTGCCCTTCGGCTTGGGGATCTTCCAGCCGGCGCTGCTCAGGCCCCGGATCAGGGCGTCGCGGCGCGCCTTGTACGTTTTGCGGATCTCCGTCACACAGTCATCCGGGCCGTTCAGGGCGATGATGGATGCGATCTGGATGGGTTGGAATACCCCGTAGTCGAGATAGCTCTTGATGCGTTTCAAGGCGGCCACGGTTTCCGGGTTGCCGCAGCAGAAGCCCATGCGCCAGCCGGCCATGTTGTAGCTCTTGGAGAGCGAGAAAAACTCGACCCCCACCTCCTTGGCGCCCTTGGCCTGCAGGAAACTCGGGGCCTTGTACCCGTCGAAGGTGATGTCCGCGTAGGCGAAATCGTGAATCACCAGGATGTCGTTTTCCTTGGCGTAGTCCACCACTTTCTGGAAGAAGTCCAGGGTCACGACCTCGGTCGTCGGGTTGTGGGGGTAGCTGATGATGAGCATTTTCGGCCGCGGCCAGGTCTGCTTGGTGGCGGCCATTAAATTTTCGAAAAAGTCCTGTCCCGGGCCGACGGGTATGCCGCGGACGTCCCCGCCGGCGATGATCGCCGAAAAGGGATGGATGGGATAGGTGGGGTTGGGTGTGAACACCACATCTCCCGGCCGCGTGGTCACCAGCACCAGGTGCGACAGCCCCTCCTTGACCCCGATGGTCACGATGGCCTCGGTCTCCGGGTTGATGTCCACCCCGTAATTGCGGCCGTACCAGTTGGCGATGGCCAGGCGCAGCTTGGTGATGCCCATCGAGGCCGAATAGCGGTGGTTGTGGGGCTTGTGCGCGGCCTCGACCATCTTGTCGACGATGTAATCGGGGGTGCCCATGTCCGGGTTGCCCATGCCGAGGTCGATGATGTCCTGGCCCTCGCGCCGAGACTGCATCTTGATCTGGTTGACGGTGGCAAACACGTAGGGCGGCAGACGATCGAGTCTTGCAAATTTGTTCATGGCGGCGACAGCACGCTCCTTTCACGCCCGGCCGGCGGCACCGGTTTTTCAACGGTGCGCGGGTACCGGTTCTTTTGAAATCGACCGCATCGCGCGTTACTGTTGACTTAGTTTCGGTTTGACTTTTAAGCCGGATCAGTCTATTTTTCAAGGGTTTTTGTGATGCCCGCGGACGACGACAGGAGAGTGCAATGACGGATCCGATCACGTATGCCGATGCCGGAGTGGACATCGAAAAGGCCAACACCCTGGTGAGTGCCATCAGCCGGATCACCAAACAGACCAACCGGCCCGGCGTGATGAGTGAAATCGGCGGGTTCGCCGGCCTCTTCTCCATCGCGCGCCACACCACCGAAATGCAACACCCCGTGCTGGTCAGCTCCACCGACGGGGTGGGCACCAAGCTCAAGATCGCTTTCATGCTGGACAAGCACGATACCATCGGGATCGACCTGGTGGCGATGTGCGTCAACGACATCCTCGTGCAGGGCGCCAAACCGCTCTTCCTGCTTGACTATCTTGCCGTGGGCAAGCTCGAGAGCGCTCGCGTCGAAGCCATCATCACCGGGGTCGCCGAGGGGTGCAAGCAGGCCAAGTGCGCCCTGATCGGCGGCGAGACCGCCGAGATGCCGGGGTTCTACCCGCCCGGGGAATACGATCTGGCCGGATTCGTGGTCGGCATCGTCGACAACAGCAAAATCATCGACGGCACTTCGATCCGCGTGGGGCACAGGCTGATCGGGATCGCATCGAGCGGGCTTCACAGCAACGGGTTCTCGCTGGTGCGCAAGGTCTGCTTCGACGTGCTGAAGCTGACGGTCGACTCGTACGTGCCGGACCTGGGCAAAACCGTGGGCCAGGAGCTGATCACGCCCACGCGGATTTATACCGACACCGTGCAGGGCCTGCTCAAGGACCTGCCCATCCACGGGCTGGCCCACATCACCGGCGGCGGCCTCGTGGACAACATCGTCCGGATCATCCCCCAGGGGTTCAGCGTGCAGATCCGCAAGGGCAGCTGGGAGGTGCCCCCGGTGTTTCGCTTCCTCAAGCAGGCTGGAAACATCTCCGCTGAGGAGATGCTGCGCACGTTCAACAACGGGATCGGGATGGTCGCCGTGGTCCCGGAGAACGCCGCCTCGGAAGTGATCGAGCGGCTCGCGGCGATGAACGAAAAAGCCTTTCTCATCGGGGAGATTTTAGACCGCGGGTCGGCCGGAGAAAGGCTGGTCTGGGCCTAACAGGGTGTTGAAAAACCGCGACTCACGCCGTGATCCGGCGTTGTGCGGCTTGACGTTTCCGGTCTCTTCCTATGATCGTTCTCGGTCTCGAGTCGTCCTGCGATGAAACGGCGGCCGCGCTGGTGCGCGACGGGCGGGAGATCCTCTCCTCGGTGGTCTCCTCCCAGGTGGAGGTGCACAGCCGCTTCGG
>JBFYWS010000320.1:0-4009 GCA_041310935.1 Desulfobacteraceae bacterium
CCCTCGGGGAACCGCCATGGGTGTCGCCCTCGAATCGCCCCTGGCAGCGCTGCCAATCGGCAAGGCCGAAATCCTGAAGGAGGGTGACGACGTTGCCATCCTGGCGCTGGGCCGCTGCGTGCCGGAAGGGCTCGAGGCCCATGCGCGTCTGGCCGAGCGCGGGGTCCGGGCGACGGTCGTCAACTGCCGTTTCGTCAAGCCGATCGACGTCGATCTGATCGCCGGTGTCGCGCGGCGCGTTCCGCGGATCATCACGGTGGAGGAGAATGTGCGCCAGGGCGGATTCGGGAGCGCCGTGCTCGAAGCGCTGAACGATCAGGGCATCACCCACGTCGCCGTCGAGCGCCTCGGGGTGCCGGACATCTTCGTGGAGCACGGCTCACCGGACGTGTTGCGCGCCAAGTACGGGCTGGATGCCGACGGCATCGTGGAGGCCGCCGCCCGCCTGATGCGGCCGACGTGATACCCAAGCGCCAACGACTCGACGTTTTTCTGACGGCTCATGGCTTAGCGCCGAGCCGCCAGCGGGCGCGGGCGCTGATCATGGCAGGCAGCATCCGTGTCAACGACCAGCCGGTCGACAAGCCCGGAGCGCTGGTCGACGACGGCGACCGCATCGCGCTCACCGGCGCCGACCTGCCCTACGTCAGCCGCGGCGGTCTCAAGTTGGAAGCGGCCTTGACCGGCTACCGGATCGATGCGGCCGGCCAGGTCTGCCTCGACGTGGGGGCCTCCACGGGCGGTTTCACGGACTGCCTGCTGCAGCGCGGTGCGTCCCGGGTCTATGCCGTGGATGTCGGCTACGGGCAAATGGCCTGGAAGCTCCGCCAGGACCCGCGGGTCATCGTCATCGAGCGCACGAACATCCGCTACATGCCGCCCGACGCTCTCCCGGAGCCGGTTGATCTCGTCACGATCGATGCCGCCTTCATCTCCCTCAAGATCGTCGTTCCCGCCGTGCTCCGGTTCCTGAAGCCTGACGGCATGCTCCTGCCCCTCATCAAACCGCAGTTCGAGGTCGGCAAGGGAGTGGTCGGCAAGGGCGGCGTCGTTGCAGACCCGGCGCGGCACGCCCAGGTCATCGATGAGCTCGGGCGCTTTTTCTCCGGCCTGGGTCTGCGGTGCAGCGAGGCCCTACCCTCCCCCGTCCTCGGCCCGAAGGGCAACCGCGAATTTTTCATGCTGCTGCGTATATGAACGCGAGCCTTGCTCGCGTTCATAATAAAATTAATTACCGTCCCGCTCAGCGGGACGGTAATTAATTTTGGGGCTTGATTTTTTAACATCAAATGGATAGAAGTCATCGTTTGCCGCTCGTTGTCGGGCGGAAAATCCAATCCGGAGAGGACCTTAAATGAGCGAGAAAGTCGAGAGCATTCGCAACATCGCCTTGGTTTCCCATGGGGGCGCCGGGAAAACCTCCCTGGCCGAAGCCATGCTTTTCGACGCCGGCGTGATCAACCGCATGGGACGAATCGCAGAAGGCAACACGGCCCTGGATTTCGAGCCCGAGGAGATCAAACGGACGTCAAGCATCAGCACCGGCTTTCATCAGGTGAACTGGAAAAAGCACGCCCTCACGCTGCTGGACACACCGGGCGACCAGAATTTTTTCTCCGACACCAAGACGTGCCTCCAAGCCGCCGACGCCGCCGTGGTCGTCATCGATGCCGTCGACGGCATCAAGGTCCAGACCGAGCAGGGCTGGGAATTCCTGGACGATTTCAAGCTGCCGCGGGTGATCTTCATCAACAAGATGGACCGCGAGCGGGGCGACTTCGCCCGGACCTTCGCGGCAGCGAAGGAGATGTTCCAGCCCAAGCCCATCATCCTGCAGCTGCCGATCGGAGCAGAGGCCGAGTTCAAAGGGGTGGTCGATCTCATCACCCAGAAGGCGTACATCTACGGCGAGGACGGGAAAGGCAAAGTCTCCGAAATACCCGCGGATCTGAAAGATGAAGTGGCCGCAGAGCGGGAGGCCTTGATCGAGAACATCGCCGAAGCGGACGACGCCCTGGTTGAACGCTACCTTGAAGGCGATAGCCTCTCTGAAGAGGATTTGAAAAATGCCTTGCGCAAGGGGACGCTGGCGCGGACGTTCGTCCCCGTGCTGTGCGGCTCGTCGACCGAAAACATCGGCATCGACCTGCTCATGGATTTCATGGTCGCCGCCATGCCCTCCCCGCTCGATGCCGCCCCGAAAGTCGGGACGGATCCCGGGACGAAGAAAGAAATCGAGCGCCGGCCTGACCCCGCCGCACCGTTCTCGGCCCTCGTGGTCAAGACCATCACCGACCCCTATGCCGGACGGTTGACCATCTTCCGGGTGTTCTCCGGGTCCATCGGCGGGGACGGCAGCTTCTACAACTCGAAGAAAGAAGTGCGCGAGCGCTACAACCAGTTATTGGTGATTCTCGGCAAGGAACAAAAGCCGATTGACGGGGCCGGCCCGGGCTCCATTGTGGCCGTGGCCAAGCTCAAGGAAACGGGCACCGGCGACACGCTGTGCGACGAGGCAAACAAGATTGTCTTCACGCCCGTCACCCCCATGTCCACCCTGATGTCGTATGCGCTCTCCGCCAAGAGCAAGGGCGATGAGGACAAGGTGTTTACCTCGCTGACGCGGCTGCTGGAAGAAGACTCGTCCCTGCGTATCGACCGCCTCGCGGAAACCAAGGAGATCATCCTGCACGGCATCGGGCAGATCCACATCGAAACCACCATCGAACGCCTCAAGCGCAAGTTCAACGTCGAGGTCCAGCTCAACATCCCCAAAATCCCCTACCGCGAAACCATCAAGAAAAAAGTGCGGGTCCAGGGCCGGCACAAGAAGCAGACCGGCGGCCACGGCCAGTTCGGCGACTGCTGGGTTCAGCTCGAGCCGCAACCCCGCGGCAAGGGATTTGAATACGTGGACGCCATCGTGGGCGGTTCCATTCCGCGGCAGTACATTCCTGCGGTTGAAAAAGGGATCGTCGAATCTGCCCAGCGGGGCGTGCTGGCGGGGTTCCCCTGCGTCGACTTCAAAGCCACCGTGGACGACGGCTCCTTCCACGCGGTGGACTCCTCGGAAATGGCCTTCAAGATCGCCGGCTCACTCGCCTTCAAGAAGGCCGCCGAGCAGGCGGACGCGGTGCTGCTCGAGCCGATCATGAAAGTGACCGTTATTGCGCCGGACGAGTTCATGGGCGACATCATGGGCGACCTCAACAGCCGGCGCGGCCGAGTGCTGGGCATGGAAAACGCGGGCAAGAACCAGTACATCAACGCCTACGTCCCGATGTCGGAGTTTCAGACCTATGCCCCGGACCTGCGCTCCATGACCGGCGGCCGCGGCATCTACACCATGGAATTCTCGCACTACGACGAAGTGCCGACGCACATCGCCCAGAAGATCATCGAAGCGGCTGCCAAGGCCAAAGAATAATGGCCGATCAAAACGATCGGCCATTATTCCTACATGTTGTTTCTATAAGGTGGGAACCATAAGCCAAGCGTGGGATGGGCGCGCCCACCATCTTCTTTATTTCCGCGATCATATTAAAAAATTACGGCCGATCGTTTCGATCGGCCGTAATTTTTTGGCACTCCTTAGCGGGTGCATAGCCGGCCCAGAAGGCGTCCCAGCGCTTCGCAAAGACGATGCGGTTTTTAGGGGAGATACGCTTCGCTTCCGGACAGCTCGATAGATGGAACCGCCGCGAATTGCGGCTGCCGACATACCGACCCTCTTTTTCGCGCCACTCCCGCCACAGGCCCCGCCGGTCCTGCATGGCCTCGCGCTGGGCCTTCAGCAGACGGGCTTCGTATTTGATGTTCGGCATCTTGTAAAGGCAATGGGCCATGCCCGCCTGCAGCAGTTTCTCGTTCACCATCGAACCGTCCGGCAAAAAGACGTAGGCGAGCGTTCTGCCGTAGTCGTCGAACCGCTCGATGTCGAATTCCAGTCGGATTCGTTGGGTGCCCACCAGTTCGTTGTTGCGCGCACGGGCTTCGAAACCGAATGGCT
>JBFYWS010000364.1:0-6305 GCA_041310935.1 Desulfobacteraceae bacterium
TAGGATAAGCCGTCGCCGTGGAAGGCAACGAGCGACGCCGCAACCCCGGCAGCCTCGCCTCCGGACGTTGTTCCCGCATTTACCTCTTTAGTACTCGTCTGACCCGCCCCTCCCGCTGAACTCCCGGTCGTCTTTTTCTGCCCCCCGAATCACTCTCCTGAAACGTCAGCACGTTAGTTCGCCTTAGGCGCTTGCGCCCTTTCTGCCTCCTCCAGGTTGCGGCGGGCGGCGGCGTAGTTCGGGCTGATGTGAACTGCCCGGCGGAAGCTCTCTTCAGCCTCCTTCAGCCGGCCTTGTTCCTTCAGCGATACGCCGAGGTTGTTCCAGGCCTCGGCGTAATTCGGGTTGACCCGGATGGCCTCCGCGAACTGGCGGGCGGCGCCGGCGAGGTCGCCCTGGTTTTTCAGGGCGACGCCGAGGTTGTTGTGGGCGGCTTCGAAATCGGGGTTGAGGCGCAAGGCCTCCTGCAGGTGTCGAACGGCGTCCGGGTACTTTTCCTGGAAAAGATAGGCGACACCGAGGTTGTTGTGCGCCATGTAGTTGCGTGGCGCCAGCCGGACCGCTTCGAGGAGCTCCCGGATCCCGGCGTCCACCTGCCCCAGCCGCACCAGCACATAGCCCAGATTGTACCGGGCATCGTCGTAATCCGGCTTGAGCTCGACGGCCCGGGCGAGGTAGGGCGCCGCCTCTTCGAAGCGGCCTTTTTTCGACAGGGCGCTGCCGAGGTTGTTGTAGGGCCTGGGCTTGAGCGGCGATTTTTCAAGGCAGTCACGCCACAGAACCACTTCATCGGCCCACACGAGAGTGCGCTGCCAGGTCCAGAACGAGCCGCCTGCCGCCAGTGCGGCCAGCAGGGCGATTGCCGCCCATTTCTGCTTCAGGAACCTGAACACCAGCGACACCAACACCATCGCCGGGAAGACCGAGGGCAGGTAGGTGCGGTGGTCGAAAATGAGCTCAAGCCGTATCACCGAGGACTCGATCACCAAGTTGCCCAGGAACCAGAGGATGGCGTAGGAGGCCAGCAGTTCCCGCCGTGCGGTGAGGAGCGCCGTCGCGAAAAGCCCGGCTAAAAACAGGAGGCTGATGAGCGTGGTGGCAGGGTCGAACAGCGCGAGCGATACGGCGACATCGTGGTCGAGGTTCAGCCGCGAAGGGGCCGGCCAGAACAGGAGGCTCAGGTAAAAAACCACCACGCGGAACTGGGTCATCACGCGCTGCCATGCGGTCAAGCCGCCGCCGGCATAAGGTGCGAAGATGCGCTCGATCGGGTTTTCGAACCCTGAAAAAATCAGCACGATCACACCGAACGCGACGCAGACACCGGCCAGGGCGGGCAGGCGCCGCCGCAGCCAGTCCCGCTTCAATTCCTGGAAGAAGAACCACTCGTACAGGAAGATGAAGAGGGGCAGTGTCGCGGCGATTTCCTTGGTCCCGAGGGCCAGCAGCCCTGAGACGGTGCACAAAGCGAATCGCGTATGCTTGCGGGTGGCCGTGGTCGAAAATCTTGCATCGGCGTAAAAGACCATGGCGAGCAAATAAAACAGGGTCGTCAGGCTGGTCATGCGCTGGACGATGTAGACGACGGACTGGGTATGCAGGGGGTGCACCAGCCATAGGATGGCGGTCCCGCAGGCGATGGTGCCGGCCTGCTCCCGGTAACTCCTCAGCGCCGGCGTGCGCAGGGTGAATCGGGCGAGGAGGTAGATCAGGTACCCGTTGATGATGTGGATCAGGATGTTGACGAAGCGGTAGCCGACGACGTTGTACCCGTTGAAAAAATAATTCAGGGCGAAGCTCACGTTGGCCACGGGGCGCTGGGGAAGGAGGCTTTCAAACGCTGCCGCGTAGATGCCCTCGGGGCTCAAGTGCGTCAGCCGGACATGGCGGTTTTCGGTGATGTTCGGCTCATCGTCGAAAACAAAAGGGCCGGAGAGGGACTCCATGTAGATGAAAATCACCACCACGGCTGCCGCTAGCAGCAGGAGCGTTTCGCGGGAAGAGGTCTTTGAGGCCATCATAAGTCACTTTAGCGCACTTTAGGCATTTTAGGCACTTGTTTTTTACGCATTTGACTCTCTTAGGGCTTTGTACTACGCTGAAAATACGAAGTAAGATGTCGAATTCATCAATAAACTCAACGGACTCCATCACGCCATGAATAAGAAAACCACGCACGACCGGATGCTGAATTCGATCCTGATCACCGGCATCGTTATTGCCTGCTTCTACTGGGTATGCGAATCGTTCATGTTCTTTTTTCTGGCGCCGGAGGCCAATTTCTTCCAATACCTGCTCGGCCCGAACCTGTTCCAGACGTTTACGCGGGTCCTCGTGCTGTGCCTCTTTGCCATCTTCGGGTCGCACATCCAGTACACCCTGAACAAGGAGCGGGAGTCGGACGAGGCGCTGCGGGTGAGCGAGGAGAAATACCGCAATATCCTCGAGAGCATCGAGGAGGGGTATTTCGAAACCGACCTGCCGGGCAACCTGACCTTCTTCAACGCCCCCCTGGCGCGCATTCTGGGCTACAGCGTTGCCGAACTCCAGGGCAAGAACACCCGAAACTTCACGACCCCGGAGGCCGCGGCCGCAGCAGAGGCCACGCTCGAAAAGGTGGTCAAGACGGGGGAGGCGGCGGCGGTGGCCGACTACAAGGTCATCCAGAAGGACGGCGACCCGAAGGACCTCGAGCTTTCTGTTTCGCTGATCCGGGATGCGGCGGGGCGGCCGGTGGGCTTTCGCGGCGTGGTCCGGGACGTCTCCGAGCGCAAGCGCGCCGAGGCGGAGCGCAAGAAGCTCGAGGGGCAGCTGCAGCAGGCGCAAAAGATGGAGGCCATCGGGACACTGGCCGGCGGCATCGCCCACGACTTCAACAACATCCTCATGGGCGTCCAGGGCAACGCGTCGCTGCTCGATCTGCGGCTCGACCCGGGGCACCCGGGGCACGAGAAGATCCAGAACATCGAGAAGTACGTGGAGAGCGGCACCGAGCTGTCCCGGCAGCTGCTCGGCTTCGCCCGCCGCGGGAAATACAACGTCAAGGCCTCCGACATCAACGACATCATCGAGAAGTCCGCGTCGATGTTCGCCCGGACGAGGAAGGAGATCCGGGTGCACAACCAGCTCGCCCCCGAGGTCTGGGCGGTGGAGGTCGACCGCGGGCAGATCGAGCAGGTTCTGCTCAACCTCTACGTCAACGCGTGGCAGGCCATGCCCGACGGCGGGGACCTCTACCTGATGACGGAAAACCTGTTCCTGGACGAAAACTACGTGCGTCCTTACAAGGTGAAGCCGGGCTGCTACGTGAAGGTCACGGTGGCCGACAGCGGGGTCGGCATCGACAAGGCGGACATGGCCCGGGTCTTCGAGCCGTTTTTCACCACCAAGGAGATGGGCCGCGGCACCGGCCTCGGCCTGGCCTCGGTCTACGGGATCGTCAAGGGCCACGGCGGCCACATCAACGTCTACAGCGAAAAGGGCCGGGGCACCACCTTCACCATCTACCTGCCGGCCTCCGCGCGGGAGGCGGTGTTGGCGGAGGTGCGGCACGCGCCGGCCACGGTTCAGAAGGGCCAGGAGACGGTTCTGCTGGTTGACGACGAGGAGATGATCATCGACGTCGGCCGGGGCATGCTGGGCGAGCTCGGCTACACGGTGATGGCGGCGCTCAGCGGCCCGGAGGCCTTGGAGGTGTACCGGCAAAACCCGGGCCGGATCGACATCGTCATCATGGACATGATCATGCCCGGTTTGGGCGGCGGTGAAACCTTCGACCGCCTGAAGCGGATCAACCCCAACGTGAAGGTGCTCCTGTCCAGCGGCTACAGCATCAACGGCCAGGCGTCAAAAATCATGGAGCGCGGCTGCGACGGGTTCATCCAGAAACCGTTCACGCTCATGCAGCTTTCGGCCAAGATCAGGGAGATATTGGATGGGGGGAAAAGCTAGAATGCCTATAATGCGCTATAATGCCTAAAATGCCAAAATTATGAAACCCTTCGGGGCGCAAGATGCGCGGCGAAAAATATAGTTTATGGGGTTTGTTGAGTTCATTGGGTTTTTTGGGTCAAGGAAAGGTTTCAGGGCGTGATAATTTTAGGCATTTTAGCGCAATTTAGGCATTATAGGCATTCCCTTTCCTACTCGACCATCACCGGGTCCCTCAGGAGCAGCTCGATCGCCCGGGCGGCGGAGGCGGCGGCTTCCGGGAAGACCCGGCCCAGGTCGCGGATGTGCCGCAGGTTGTCCGCTGTCCTGAGGATCAGCATGGCGAGATCCCCCTCCTCCATCTCCGCGGTCGATACGACACGCTCCCACGACTGCCCTCCGGCCCAGGCGTACATGACCGCCGCGGGCTTCAGGCAGAGCGTACGGTCCTCGAACCCCGCCGCCTGCATCTCACCGATGAACGGTATGAGGGTTGCGGCCGTGCGCCGGTAGCGCTCAATCAGCACCTTGGGCAGGCGCTTGCGGTCGAGCCGCTCGTCGGTCTCCTTCTCGTTCACGAACACGGCAACGATTGCCGCCAGCAGCGCCGGATCGGAGCGGGGGAAGACACCCGCGCGGAATCCCTCCGCGATCAGCAGCGGCTGGTCGACCCGCAGCTGGCTCGCCCATTGTCCATCTTCGGTCAGCTCGTCTTTAGCGTTCACGTATCCCTTCCGGCGCAGGAACTCCAGGTGCCGCAAAAAATCGCGCCACAGGCGGGAGGCGCCGGCCGGTGCGATGGTCTTGGGGCGGGCCCCGCCGATGCGGTAGGCAGCGAACGAGCGCTGGAGCATCTCCTCGACCATGGCCGGGGTGTGGGACAGCAGCAGGTTCAGGACCATCGAGAAGTTGATCCGGATCTGGCTCTCGACACCCGAGGGCGGAGCGGTGAACAGCCGGTGGATCTGGCGCACGTCCATGTACCGGCCCGGGACGATGAGGGCGAAGCCGATGTGGTCCATGCCGCGGCGCCCGGCTCTGCCGGTCATCTGGTGGAACTCGGTGGGGTCGAGCGGCAGGAACTGCGTGCCGTTGAAGCGGTCGGAGTTGAGGAAGACGATGGTGCGGGCCGGGAAGTTGACGCCGGCCGCCACCGTGGTGGTGGCAAAGACCGCATCCAGCAGCCCGTCGGTCATCAGCCGCTCCAGCGCGAGTTTCCAGAAGGGCAGCTGCCCGCTGTGGTGGGAGCCCACCGCCAAATGCTCCAGGTGCCAGAGCTGCCGGTGCCCGGCCATGCGCGGGCTCTGCCGGGTGAAGGCCTCGATTGTGGATGCAAGCCGCAGCCGACGGTCCGGGTCGGCGACCCGGTTGTCCCGGCACATCTCCAGGGCGCGGTCGCAGTCGGCGCGGGATTTGAGGAAGAAGATCGCCGGCAGCAGGTCATAGCGGCGCAGCACCTCCACGACGCGTCCGAAGTGCGGCAGGGCGGGGCCGCCGCGCGCAAAGCCGCGCTTCTGCCCCAGGCCGTCGCTGACCCGCTGGTCGAGCCCGCC
Source organism: Desulfobacteraceae bacterium (assembly GCA_041310935.1). GTDB lineage: Bacteria > Desulfobacterota > Desulfobacteria > Desulfobacterales > SpSt-501 > SpSt-501. The sequence goes on from JBFYWS010000364.1 coordinate 5,484, forward strand.
CGCCGCCCCTTTGCGGCCGGGGGCTGCGAGCGGAATCAGCGTGCCCCCGGGGTCGAGGAACAGAGGGAAGATCGGGACGGGCCGCTTTGTTTCCGCAACCACGGTGCAGGCGCGGCCGCGAATGGAAGCGAGCCACGCCGCGATTTCGCCGGCATTGCCGATGGTGGCGGAAAGCAGCAGCAGCCGGACCCGCACCGGCAGGTAGATCATGACCTCTTCCCAGACGACCCCCCGCTCGCGGTCGCCCAGGTAGTGCGCCTCGTCGAGCACCACGAGATCGGTTGCCAGGGACTCGCCGCGGTGCATCGCGTCATAGAGCTGGTTGCGCAGGATTTCGGTGGTGCCCACGGTGACCGGTGCATCGGGGTTCTCCTTGCGGTCGCCGGTCAGGATTCCGACCTCGCCGGCCCCGAAGATCGCTGAAAATTCGGCATGCTTGGCGTTGCTGAGGGCTTTCAACGGGCAGGCGTACCAGGCGCTGCCGCCCTGGGCGCGCACGCGGGCGATCGCCTGCTCGGCGATCCAGGTCTTGCCGGAGCCGGTCGGGGCGGTGACCAGGCAGTCGCCGTGCTCGACCGCCGCCAGGGCCTCCAGTTGAAAGCGGTCGGGCGTAAAGGGTTCGCTCTCCGGCACGCCGATGCGGGCAAACACCCGCTTGAGCCGCGGGTCAGCCCCCGGGGTGAAGCGCCGGGGTTCAGGCGGTCGGGCTCGTTCGCGGCGGCGGTAGGTGTGGGAGCGGTGCATATGGGAAATGCCTAAAATGAGCTAAAATGCCCTAAAATTTCAGGAACAATGCCTAAAATGAGCTAAAGTCCCTAAAGT